>BDTG01000026.1 GCA_002897695.1 bacterium BMS3Abin14 | reverse complement strand
GGAAAGAGAAGTGAAACAGGTTCAGATCAGAAATTTCTCCATAATAGCCAACATAAGTCAGGGCCAGTACACTCTGGCCGACAGGATTCTTGAGATTACCGGGGCGGTGGCCAAAAGGGATATGACGGAGCAGATTCTCGATTCCATGGACATCGAGCGGGAGAGGGGCATCACCATCAAGGCCCAGACGGCCCGCCTTTCCTACAGGGCGGATAACGGGCATCTGTATCAGCTGAACCTCATTGACACACCGGGCCACGTGGATTTCACATATGAGGTCTCCCGTTCCCTTGCCGCCTGTGAAGGCGCGGTCCTGGTAGTGGACGCGTCCCAGGGGGTGGAGGCCCAGACAATTGCCAACACCTACCTCGCTGTGGAACAGGACCTGGTGATAATCCCGGTCATCAACAAGATTGACCTTCCAAGCGCGGACCCCGGCCGCGTAAGGGAAGAGCTGAAATCCGTCCTTGGAATTGATCCCGAGGATGTTCTCGAGGTCAGCGCCAAGGCCGGCACCGGCGTGCCGGCCCTGCTGGAGGCTATCGTCAATAGAGTGCCGCCGCCAAAGGGCGATCCTTCCGGCCTGACCAGGGCGCTGATCATGGATTCCTGGTACGATAACTACGTGGGCGTTGTATCCCTGCTCAGGGTCTTCGATGGGATTCTGAGACCGAAGGACGAGATTCGTCTGATGGTCCAGGGGGGGGTCCACGATGTGGGGGAGTTGGGTGTTTTTACCCCGGCGGCGGTTGCCGTTCAGCGCCTCTCCGCGGGCGAAGTCGGATATCTGGTGACCGGGCTTAAAGACATCAAGGTCATGCAGGTTGGGGACACGGTAACACAGCAATCCAGGCCCGCTACGGCTGTGTTGCCGGGATTTCGGGCTGTACGCCCCATGGTCTTCGCGGGGCTTTATCCTGCCGTGAGCGAGGATTTTTCCGCCCTCAGGGAGGCTCTGGAGAGGCTTCAGCTCAACGATTCCTCTCTGGCCTATGAACCGGAGACCTCCGAGGCCCTTGGCTTCGGGTTCAGGTGCGGGTTTTTGGGAATGCTGCACATGGAGGTGGTTCAGGAACGCCTTGAACGCCACTTTGAGCTGGATCTTGTTACTACGGCGCCTACCGTTGTCTACCGGGTCAAAAAGACGGATGGTGGATGGTCTGATGTGGACAACCCGGCCAGACTGCCGGGCGCCGGCGACATCGCGGAGATCCATGAGCCCTATGTCCGTGCCACCATCATGGTCCCCGACAACTACCTGGGAGGGATACTGGCCCTCCTTACGGAGAGGAGAGGTGAACAGAAGGCCATGAACTATCTGGAGGGGCGAAGGGTCATTCTGGAGTACGACCTTCCCCTGGCTGAGGTTATCTTCGACTTTTACGACAGGCTCAAATCCATCAGCAAAGGCTACGCGTCCTTCGATTACGACCCGGAGGGATACCGCCCGGGGGATCTGGTCAAACTGGACCTCAGGGTCAACGGTGAGGCGGTTGATGCCCTGTCGATCATTGTTCCCCGGGAGAAGGCCTATTACAGGGGCCGGGAGTTGGCAGGAAAGATGAGAGGCCTCATCCCGCGCCAGATGTTCGAGGTGGTCATCCAGGCGTCCATAGGCAACAGGGTGATCGCCCGGGAGGTCGTAAGGGCCCTGAGGAAAAATGTCCTTGCCAAATGCTATGGCGGTGACGTAACACGTAAGAGAAAATTGCTGGAAAAGCAGAAGGAAGGCAAGAAGAGGATGAAGAACGTGGGCAAGGTACAGATACCCCAGGACGCCTTCATGGCCGTCCTTAAGGTGGATAATTGAGAGGAGAAACGAGTGTCGAAGGATAACGATCAAACCGAAACCATCCCAGGGAAAGGAGGCCTGTTTGCGTGGTGGAAGACGAAGAGACACAGTAAGGTCGGCGAGTATGTCGAGGCCATTGTGCTGGCTCTGGTCCTCGCCCTCTTCATCAGGACCTTCGTTGTCCAGGCCTTCAAGATTCCCTCGCCCTCCATGGTGCCTACCCTGCTCGTGGGCGATCACATTCTGGTCAGTAAATTTATTTACGGCTATGATATCCCTTTCATGGACAGCAGGGTTCTGGTTTTTGAAAAACCGCACAGGGGGGATATCATCGTCTTCAAGTACCCGAAAAACCCGAGGATTGATTTCATCAAGCGCTGCGTGGCTGTGGGCGGAGACACTGTGGAGATGCGAAAGAAGAAGCTTTTCGTCAACGGCAAAATGGTCCCGGATGTGCATGCAAGGTACTTCGACAGTTCCCCTTCGGGGTTCATGGAGGGGAGGGACAACTTCGGGCCTGTCACCGTGCCGGAGGGGAAGCTCTTCATGATGGGGGACAACAGGGACAACAGCAACGACAGCCGTTTCTGGGGATTCGTTCCCCTGAAAAATGTCAGGGGCAAGGCCTTCATGATCTACTGGTCGTGGGACAAGTCAAGAAGTCTGCCGAGGATCGGCCGTATGGGTGAGCTGCTGAAATGAAGAGGCCGACTGGAGGAGTTTTTCAGGAAGACAGGGCGACTTGCACAGGAGGCCGGCGTGAGGCTTAAAAATTATATTATCATTGCCGTTCTTATCTACGGAGGGGTCGCCGGCGTCCGGCTGGGTACCCCGTACATTCGGAACAAGATATTTTCCCACGAGATGGGCATCCAGGCTCACCTGATGAACTACGGCACAGTAATTCGAGCCAGAAACAGGCTTCTGGACTCGGCCAGGGGGTACAAGGTGCCCGTGAATGGGGACAATCTGGTGGTGGTCAAGGATGAGGAGAGGGGGCTTATCAGGGTGGAGGCCAAGTACAGTATGACCGTGACCGTTCCCTTCGGACTCTACTCCTACACGTGGTATTTTCACCCCGTGGTCCTGGAAAAAATTCCACCGAAGCCGCAGCGAAGTTTCTGACCGGTTCCATGAGATCGTTGGGAAGCAGAATGCATGACCGAGGATACATGGTGTGATTAAAAACAGATACATTCTTTTCGGTGTTGCCCTCCTGTGGACGGTCATTGCTGCCGTTTTTTTTCAATATTGGCGGGTCCATGAAAAAAACCGTCTGGAAACCCTTGCCCTGGACCGGGCCATGGCGCTCGATGCGTACATGGGCGAAATGATCAGATGGAACATCATGTACGGGACGGGATTTTTCTCGATTCCTCCGTCAAGGTGCCTGAGAAGATGAAAATAACTCCCGGCGGCGTGCTCGCCACTGACGGCAGGAGGTTTACGCAGATCCTTTTTCCCGAGATGATAAGGCTTTTGTCAGCTGTTCCCGACAAAACTCGAAAAATCCGGTTTCATCTGACCAGCTTAAAACCCCTGAATCCAAAAAACGCTCCCGATCCGTGGGAACGGTCTGCCCTTCTGAGGGTCGAGAAGGGCGAGCCACGCGTTTACGGGTTTTCCAAGGCCCCCGGGAACCGGGAACTGTTCAGGTACCTCAGACCCATTTACGCGGAGAAGATGTGCCTCGATTGTCATGCGATCCAGGGATATCACCTGGGGGACGTTCGTGGTGGAGCGAGCGTTACCCTCGATGTGACTGACCTCATCTGGGCCTTTTCCGTCAACACGAAAAAAGAAATTGCAATCGGTATCTTTCTCTGGATCGTGGGGCTTGCGTTGATTTTTCTTGTATTCACTTCCGTCGAGCGCCGTAAAAAATACCTTGTCGACCTGAAAGCGATGTCCCTGGAGGATTATCTCACCGGTCTTTCCAACCGCCGGGGATTCCTTGTGCTGGCCCAACAGGCGACCAGGCTCATTGACCGGGTCAACTTCAAGGCCCTCATACTGTTGTACTTTGATCTTGACGACTTCAAACAGATCAACGATGTCTATGGTCACAAGGAGGGGGATGCGGCGCTGACCCTGTTCTCCCAGGTTCTGCGCTCTACCTTCCGTCAGTCGGACCTGCTGGCCAGGATGGGCGGGGATGAGTTTCTTGTCTTTGCCCTCGATACCGGTGAGAGTTGTGAGAAAATGATCACTGACCGCCTCCAACGGAATCTGGAGGAGGCCAACGCCGAATCGGGCAAGCCCTACTTTCTCAAAGTCAGTTTCGGCGCCGTGGAGTATGATCCTGATCGGTCGGCCTTCTTCGAGGAGTTGATCATCGAGGCGGACCGGAGGATGTATGAGAACAAGGCCGCGAAAAAAGCGTCCGGTGGAGGAGCAGACGATGACGGACAGCACTGAAAAGACGATCCTGCTGGTTGACGACTCTCCCCTTTTCCTGACCAAGATGGGAGATCTCCTCGGCGAAGCATCTTTCCGGACTGTTGAATGCTCCAGCAGCCTGAAAGCAAAGGATATCATCGAAAGCAGGTACGGTGAGCTGGATCTGATCATTACCGACCTGAACATGCCTTGCTGGGACGGGTTCGAACTGATTGATTGGCTTAGGGATCAGCCGTATGGGAAATCCATCCCTGTCCTGGTTATGACCGGTGCCTATGAGCTGTCGGAGATAGTGGACCGGCTCAATGAACTGAAGGTCAACGGCATGCTCAACAAGGGCGCCCATCCCCACCATGTCGTTTTTCGGATAAACTCCATCCTTTTTCCCGAAATGGAGGAGAAGAGACAGTACGAAAGGGTCTCCATCCACATTTCAACCAGCTATTATACGCTTGACGGATTGCCCCATGACGCCGTAATCACCAACCTCAGCCTCGGGGGCTGCTTTCTCGTGACCGGTGACCTCGCCCCGGCCAACGAACTGATCTCCGTAAGCATTGCGTTGTCCGCCCCCAAAAGGGTTATCCTTCAGTCCGGGGAGGTGGTTTGGGTGATCGGCAGGGAAAGCTGGTCACGAAAAAAACAAGCTATACAGGGTATGGGGGTCCAGTGGACCGGGCTGACGAATCCCGACAGGCTGCTTCTGGAAAGTTATATTGAGGATGTTCTGAAAACGGAGCGCCTTTTCACCATGTTCAGCCCCTGACCGGTCCTATTCCCATCCGAGGTCTTTTTCAGTTATGGGAAGGAATGCGGCTGCCAGATCCGGGTCGAACTGGGTGCCGGAACACCGCTCGATCTCGGCGATAGCCTTATCCCATCCCATTGACGGTCTGTAGGCCCTTGTGGAAGTCATGGCGTCAAAGGCGTCGGCAACGGCGATGATTCTCCCCCCGATGGGGACCTGGTCGCCGGCAAGACCGTCGGGATATCCCCGACCATCCCACCGTTCATGGTGGTTCCTTACGAATCCAAGGGTGGGCTGGTGGATAATGGGTTCCAGTATCCGTACGCTCGTCAACGGATGTTGTTTGACAAGATCGTACTCCTCGTCCGTCAGCTTTCCGGGCTTGTTCAGGATGCGATCCACAATTCCCAGCTTACCGATATCGTGAAGCTGCGCCGCGGTGACAATGTTCTGTTTCATCTCCCTGCTCAGGTCCAACCGGCCGGCGAGCCACTCGGAGAGCTGTGTGACCCTGGAGGAGTGACCGCTGGTATACTGGTCCTTGGCCTCTATGGCGGTTGTCAGGGAGGAAACCACGTCTGTGAACATGGAGCGGATCAACTCGGACTGCTCCATGACCTTATGCTCCAGGGTGTTCTGGTATTCGCGGTTCAGCCGGGTGAGGTTTACCTTCTCCAGCGCCCGGTCCACCGAGACCTGAAGGCTGTCGAGGTTGAACGGCTTGGAGATGTAATCATAGGCACCCATTCGCATGGCCTCAATGGCGGTGTCGAGCTCGGAGTGTCCGGTCATGAGAATTACGGCCGTGTTGGTGAGCTTCTTCCTGACGCCCTCCAGAACGGCCATGCCGTTTTTATCAGGCATCCGGATATCTGTGAGGATAAGGTCGTAAGGATTGGCTTCGACAAGATTAAGGGCTTCCGTTCCTCCAGGGGCGGTGTCGACCCGATAGCCCTGGGCGACAAGGAACTCCACAAGGACTTCCCGTACCATCTCCTCGTCGTCAACGACCAGTATGCGAGCTGAATCGCTCTTGCCGGTAAAGTGAGTCACCTTTTCCTCCGCGATGAATCAATATCTCTGTCTTGTAATCTGGGACTCCAGCACGTACTGACGAAGCAGGCCGCTGTCCTTCTTTGAGATATCGGTGAACTCGATTCCCATGCCTGCATCCCCGCTCTCGTTTCCCTGTGCCTTCCACCACACAACTTTGCCCTCGATGGAGAAGGTGTGGCCGATGGAGGGGAGGGTGAATTCCGCCTTGATCGTGGTTCCGATCTCGAGAGGTTCCCGGGTTCGGATAAAGATGCCCCCCTGGCTGACATTCAGGGTGTAGCGAGAGAAGGAATCGGCACCATGCTCACAGGTCACCTTGACATCAGTGGGAACCCTGGGGTATTTCCTTCGGTTTTTATGTAACAAGTGTCCCCCCTGTTAAGGATCAGATGCATGGCATCAAACAGTCAGCACATTCTACAACGAAATCCGTAATTTGCCAAATTATTCATCCACCCCATAGTTCCGATTATTCTTTTATTCTTTTACTTGACAGCAGTGGCGAAAGAATGGATAAATGAAAGCGTGTAGATTGCCCTTTAATCTAATTCCGTGAGATTAGGAAGGGAAGATGGCGGGTACTATGACAGGCAGAGAAAGTGTGGCCTCTTCGTCCGATGGCGGGGGGGTTTTTTTGTGAGGTAAAGGGCCATGCAGGGGCGCAGAAAACGCAAAATACTGGACCATGTGGAGATCAAGCGTGCTATTCGCAGGATTACCTTCGAGATCCTCGAGAAGAACAAGGGACCCGGAGACCTTGTGATAATCGGGATACCTGAGCCCGGGCCTTTTATCGCAGAAAGGATTCGCGGGCAGATCCGGGATGTGGAAGGGGCCGACGTTCTCACGGGAAGTCTGGATATAACCTTCTACAGGGACGACATCGACGATAACCCCAGGCCGCTGCCCAAGGTTACGGATCTCCCTTTCAGTGTCCGTGGAAAGACGGTTGTCCTGGTGGATGATGTCCTGTTCACCGGGCGGACCATCAGGGCGGCACTGGATGCCCTGGTTGACCATGGGAGGCCGGCCAGGGTCCAGCTTGCGGTTCTGGTGGATCGCGGACACCGGGAACTGCCCATCAGGGCGGATTTTGTGGGGCGCAACATCCCCACAGGCAAGCATGAGGATATCAGGGTCCAGTTAAAGGAGATGGGGGCCGATGAGGATCTGGTCTACATCACGGAAGGGGAGATTTTGTCTGATTTAAGGAGCGAAGATGATCGGCAACAGCAGTCACCTGATAGGTCTTGACGGCCTCACGGCCGGTGATATCACGAGGGTTCTCGATACGGCGGCGGGTATGAAGGAGATCCCGGCCCGAAAGATCAAGAAGGTCCCCGCGCTCCGGGGGAAAACGGTGATTAACCTCTTTTTTGAACCCAGTACGCGTACGAGGACGTCCTTCGAGATTGCCGCGAAGAGGCTTTCGGCTGACGCGGTCAATTTTGCCTCCTCCTCCAGCAGCACTTCCAAGGGGGAAACGCTCATAGACACCGCGAAGAACCTTGAGTCAATGGCTCCCGACGTTGTGGTGATCCGTCACAGGTACTCCGGCGCTCCCGGCATGCTCGCGGAACGTTTGAACTGCTCCGTCGTCAATGCGGGGGACGGGTCCCATCAGCATCCTACCCAGGGTCTCCTGGACCTGTTCACCGTCAGGGAGGCAAAGGGGCGTATCGGCGGACTGAAGGTGGCCATCATCGGCGATATTACACACAGCCGCGTTGCCAGGTCCGACATCTGGGGTTTCACTGCCATGGGGGCAGAGGTGTTCGTGAGCGGTCCGCCGACCATGATACCGAGGGGAATCGACCATATGGGGGCGAAGGTGGCGGGGAGTTTCGACGAGGCCATCGACAATGCTGACGTGATCATCATGCTGCGCATTCAGCTCGAGAGGAAAAGCGGATCTCTGATTCCAACGCTCCGGGAATACTCACGTTTTTTCGGGCTCAATTCCGAGAAGCTCAAGCTTGCAAGGGACGATGTCACAATCATGCACCCCGGTCCTGTTAACCGGGGTGTGGAGATCTCATCCGACATAGTCGACGGGGCGCACAGCGTCATCCTTGATCAGGTGGAAAACGGGGTGGCTGTCAGGATGGCGGTCCTCTATCTTCTGGGCGGAGGAAGCAATGAAATGGCTGATTAGGGCAGGAAGGGTCGTCGACCCCGGCGCAGGCCGCGACGATGTGACCGACCTTCTCATTAAAGACGGCACAATTTTCCGTGTGGGGAAAGACCTCGATGCCCCCGAAGGCTTCAAGGTGATGGACGCTTCGGGCAAGGTGGTGATGCCCGGATTCGTGGACATGCATTGTCACCTGAGGGAACCGGGGTTTGAATACAAGGAGACCGTCGCCACGGGCTGCGCGGCGGCCGTCAAGGGAGGGATCACGTCCCTGATGTGCATGGCCAATACCAATCCGGTCAACGACAGCGCTTCGGTGACCTCATACATCCTTGAAAAAGCCCGGGAGGCTGGTCTCGCAAGGGTTTACCCTGTGGGATGTGTGACCCATTGCATGGGTGGTGAAGTCCTATCCGAGATGGGTGAACTGGCGGAAGCGGGGTGCGTGGCGGTTTCCGACGACGGCCGCCCCATACCCGATGGGGAGATAATGAGGAGAGGCGTTGAGTACGCCTCCGCTTTCGGGCTTTTTGTCGTTGACCATGCCGAGGATCTCACAATAACCGGCGACGGGATGATGCACGAGGGGTTTGTATCCACAACGCTGGGGCTGCAGGGGATTCCCGCCGCGGCGGAAGTCACCGGGGTGGCGCGTGATCTGGCTATCGTCAGGGAGTTCGGGGGGAGGATTCACCTGGCACACATCAGCACCCGGAACTCCGTCGCTCTTGTCCGGCAGGCAAAAAAAGAAGGGATTGCGGTAACCGCCGAGACGTGTCCCCATTACTTTTCTCTCACACACGAAGCTGTAATCGGCTATAACACAAACGCCAAGGTCAAGCCCCCGCTCCGGACAAGTGATGATGTCGAGGCTGTAATAGAGGGGTTGGCTGACGGGACCATTGACGTCATCGCAACCGACCATGCCCCTCACCACCGGGACGAGAAGGATGTTGAGTTTGACCTGGCCGCCTTCGGGATATCCGGCCTGGAGACGGCGCTTGCCCTGACCCTCGGCCTCGTGGAAAATGGGCATCTGAGCCTCACTGATGCGGTGGGCAAATGGACCTCGATTCCAGCCGCCATAGCCGGGCTGCCCGGGGGCTCCCTGAAAAAAGGAGAGCCCGCCGACCTGATTATCGTGGACCTTGAAAGAAAGTGGACGGTCGATCCTCAGCGGTTCGTCTCGAGGGGGAGGAACACTCCTTTCGCGGGAATGACCCTGAAGGGGGAGGTTGACGCGACATTCGTGGACGGAAAGCTGGTATATGAGAGAAAGAATGGGTGATTTTGGAACATTAAACTCCAAACCTTCAGAGGGATCATGCAAAGTCTTGCCCAAATCCTGAAAGATAGCAAACCGAGAGCCATACTCGCCCTTGCGGATGGCACTGTCCTGCGCGGTTGGGGATTCGGGGCATCGGGGACGGCTGTGGGCGAGGTTGTCTTCAACACCTGCATGACAGGTTACCAGGAGATTCTCACCGACCCGTCCTACCATCGTCAGATTGTGGTGATGACCCCTACCCAGATCGGCAATACGGGGGTCAATTCAATGGATAGTGAATCATCCAGACCCCATGTCGCCGGTTTCATCGTTCGTGAGAGTTCACCGCTTACGAGCAGCTGGAGGGCGGACGAGGGGATGGAAAGTTTTCTGGAGAGAAACGGTATCGTCGGGATCGAAGGTATAGACACCCGGGCATTGACGAGGCGCCTTCGTGACCACGGAGCCCAGGGTGGAGTGATCGGCATCGGTGATATTGACCCGGATGAACTCATTGCAAAGGCGAAGGGATGGGGCAGCATGGAGGGCAGGGATCTCGTCACCGAGGTCACCCCTTCTGAGGGGTACACGTGGGAGGAGGGCCCATTCCACCCTGTCACCGGATTTGCCCGGGTTGAAAAAAAGCATCACGTCGTTGCCATGGATTTCGGTATAAAGCGTAATATCCTCAGGGAATTGGCGGGTTTGGGGTGCGCGGTGACGGTGGTCCCCGCTTTCATCTCCCCGGAGAGGATCCTGGAACTTTCACCCGACGGGGTCTTTCTATCCAACGGCCCCGGGGACCCGGAGCCGGTTGGATACGCCGTCGATACGGTGAGAGCCCTTCTTGGAAAGGTCCCCATTTTCGGGATCTGCCTTGGGCACCAGATACTCGGCCTTGCGCTGGGCGGCCGTACCCGCAAGCTGGTTTTCGGACACCACGGCGGAAATCATCCTGTGAAGGACCTTGCTACCGGGAAGGTGGAAATTACCTCCCAGAACCACGGATTTGTCGTGGACCCCGACTCCATCCTCGCGGCCGGCGGGAGGGTGGAAGTGAGCCATATCAACCTGAACGACGGGACGGTGGAGGGGATACGGCATCTTGACATCCCCGTCTTTTCCGTTCAGTACCACCCCGAGGCATCCCCGGGGCCCCACGATTCACACTACCTTTTCCGCCGTTTCCTTGAATTAATGACCTAGCAGGAGAGTAGTAATTTGCCCAGGCGAGACGACATAAAGAAGATCCTCCTTATCGGTTCCGGGCCCATCGTCATCGGCCAGGCGTGCGAGTTCGATTACTCAGGCACCCAGGCCTGCAAGGTACTCCGGGAGGAGGGCTACGAGGTGGTCCTCGTGAACAGCAACCCCGCCACGATCATGACCGACCCGGAACTTTCCGACAGGACCTACATCGAGCCCCTCCTGCCTGAATTCGTGGAGAAGATCATCGAAAAGGAGCGCCCGCAGGCGGTACTCCCCACACTCGGAGGCCAGACGGCGCTGAACCTGGCGGTGGCCCTGGATAAACAGGGTGTATTCGAGAAGTATGGTGTGGAGATGATAGGCGCTGATCGGGAGGCCATTGAGAAGGCCGAGGACAGGGACCTGTTCAAGTCAGCGATGTCCAGGATCGGGCTGGATCTGCCTCTCAGCGGCTACGTGCATTCCATTGGGGATGCGATGATCATCCTCGAGGAGGTCGGTCTTCCCGCCATAATCAGGCCATCCTTCACCCTGGGAGGCACCGGTGGAAATATTGCCTACAACATGGAGGAGTATGAGCGTTACGTAAAATGGGGGCTGGACCTGTCGCCGTCCCACGAGATCCTCGTTGAGGAGAGCATTATCGGCTGGAAGGAGTTCGAGCTTGAGGTGATGCGCGACCGCAAGGACAACGTGGTGATCGTGTGTCCCATCGAGAACTTCGATCCCATGGGAATCCACACCGGGGATTCCATAACGGTGGCTCCGGCCATGACCCTGACCGACAGGGAATACCAGGAGATGAGGGACGCATCCCTGGCCATTATCAGGGAGATAGGCGTGGACACGGGCGGGTGCAATATCCAGTTCGGGGTACATCCGAAAACCGGCAGGATGGTGATTATCGAGATGAATCCACGGGTTTCCCGTTCCAGCGCCCTGGCCTCGAAAGCGACCGGTTTTCCCATCGCCAAGATTGCGGCCAGGCTTGCAGTGGGCTATACTCTCGACGAAATCACCAACGACATCACAAGGGAAACCCCCGCCTGTTTCGAACCGACCATTGATTATGTTGTCGTCAAGGTTCCACGATTCACTTTTGAGAAGTTCCCCAACGCGGACCAGGTCCTCACCACCCAGATGAAATCGGTGGGGGAGGTCATGGCAATCGGGCGAACCTTCAAGGAGGCGCTGGGGAAGGCCGTCTCTTCCCTGGAGATAGATTCGGTCGGCCTCGAGCCGCGCAGCGCCGATGAAAACGGCCTTTTGGAAAAGCTCAGGATCCCCAACTGGGAGCGGCTCTGGTACCTGGCCGAGGCCATGCGTCGGGAGATTCCCATGGAGCAGATACAGAAGCTCACCGGTATAGATCCCTGGTTCCTCGATCAGGTGGCGCAACTCGTGCGGGCAGAAGAGTGGTTTACCGGAAAATCGCTGGAGGACATGACCGCCGATGACCTTATGGCAGCGAAACAGGCTGGTTTTTCAGACCTGAGGCTCGGGCAATTGACCGGGTCGGCCGGCTTGGAGGTCAGAGAGAGGCGCATCGCCGATGGGGTCCGGGCGACCTTCAAGACGGTGGATACGTGCGGGGCGGAGTTTGCGGCGTTCACTCCCTACCTCTACTCGACCTACGAATCGGAGAATGAGGCCGTTCCAACGGACCGGAAAAAGGTGATTATACTCGGGGGAGGGCCCAACCGTATCGGGCAGGGCATCGAGTTCGACTACTGCTGTGTCCACGGTATCTTCGCGCTTGCCGATGAGGGCTACGAGACCATAATGGTGAACTGCAACCCCGAGACGGTAAGCACCGATTACGACACGTCCGACCGGCTTTACTTCGAGCCTCTCACGCTCGAACACGTTCTCAACATATGCGAGGTTGAAAAACCCTACGGGGTCATTGTTCAGTTCGGCGGCCAGACCCCTCTCAAGCTCGCGCTCGACCTGGAGGCTGCGGGCGTCCCCATTATCGGGACCAGCCCGGAGAAGATCGATCTGGCCGAGGACCGGAAAAGGTTCAAGGATCTTCTCAGCGGGCTTGGACTCAAACAACCCGCCAACGATGTGGCCACATCGTTCGGGGAGGCAAAGCAGATCGCCTTTGAGATCGGTTACCCTGTCGTGGTCCGGCCTTCCTACGTTCTCGGTGGCCGCGCCATGGAGATCGTGCACGACGATGAAAGCCTGGAGAGGTACATGACGGAGGCTGTGTCGGCCTCATCCGACCATCCGGTTCTTATCGACAAGTTCCTGGATCACGCCATCGAGGTGGACGTCGACGCCATTGCGGACGGGCACACGGTAGTTATCGGCGGGATTATGGAGCATATCGAGGAGGCGGGGGTCCACTCCGGTGATTCTGCTTGCAGCCTCCCTCCCGTCACCCTGGATGGAGCCACCGTCGATGAAATTACCCGTCAGACCCGGCTCCTGGGAGAGGCGCTCGATGTTAAAGGGCTCATGAACATTCAGTTCGCTGTGCGTGATGGAGAGGTGTTCATCCTGGAGGTAAATCCCCGCGCGTCACGGACGGTGCCCTTCGTGAGCAAGGCCATCGGGGTACCCCTGGCGAACCTGGCCGCCAGGGTAATGATAGGGAGATCACTTCATGAACTGGGGTTCACCGAACAGGTGGTGCCTGAGCATGTAGCCGTCAAGGAAGCGGTATTCCCGTTCATCAAATTTCCCGGCGTGGACTGTCTGCTGGGGCCTGAGATGAGATCAACCGGCGAGGTCATGGGTATCGATGCCGATTTTCCCCTGGCCTACGCAAAGGCCCAGCTTGCGGCCGGAGTTCATATGCCCCTGGACGGCACCGCGCTCCTGTCCATCAAGGACCAGGATAAGGCGGCCGCAGCGCCCATTGCGGCACACCTTGTGGAGATGGGATTTAAAATACTCGCCACAGGAGGGACGCAGAAATTCCTCGGTGACCAGGGCATCCCGGCCGATTTCGTACGGAAGGTGCGGGAGGGCCGGCCCCACGTCGTGGATGCCATCATCAACGGCGATGTTCAACTTGTCATCAACACCGTCGAGGGCGCCAAATCCATTCAGGATTCCTACACCATCCGGCGATCAGCTGTGGACAGGAACGTGGCGTACTTCACCACCATTCCAGGCGCCAGAGCAGTGGGCCTTGGCATTCAGGCTTTGAGGAAGAAAGATTGGGACGTCAAGGCTCTCCAGGATTACGTCTACTGACCCTCTCGGTTTTCATCCTTGTCGCCCTGGCCGGATGCCGTGGCGCCGCGCGGGATGATGCCGACCCCGGAAAACGGTTTACCTCCACTGATGAGGCCCGCGTCCGGACGCTGGGTCTCTACTCTTCGGGCGCGAAGGTTGGAACCTACAGGTATTCCAGGGGCTCAGGGCTGTGGGACGGCAGGCACAAGGTGTTTGATCTTGACGAATCCATCGAACTCAGACTCTCCTTTCGGGGCGATGTCTTTACGATCCGCACCAGGCAGCGTTCATACGTTGGGGAAGGCCTTCTCCTTCTCGGGAGCGTAAGCGAGGTCGATTTCGGGCCAGGTTCCTGGACCACCACCTGGGTCCGAACAGGGGAGGGCCGTTATGAAAAGACCGAGCGCATGGGTAAGAGTATTGCCGAAAAAGAGGTGAAGGTACCCCCGGGCTTCCTGACGACGGATGTGTTGTTCCCTTACATGGAGCAGATGCAAAAGGAGGGACGGAAGGAATTCAAAGCTGATATGTTCAACCTGACCCTGGGGCAAACCCTCCCTGTGAAGGTTGTTTACGGGGGCGAGAAGGGCGGGATCAGGAGATTCTCGGTCACCTTCTGGGGGATGGAGGAGGAGGTTTCCATGGACGGGGAGGGGATGGTCGTCGGAGAGACAATGCCGTGGGGTGTTTCCGCCGCGCCTCTGTCGGACAGCGACCGGATCGGCAGCCTTTCAATGGAGAGCCTTTTTACCCGAACAGGTGTGCCGGCGGCAAACGTTCCAGGCGACCTGGCGGCAAGGGGCACCGCGGTTTTCTATTTGAACGGTTCTGTGAGCATGCCGCCCTCAACGGCCTGGCAGAGTGTGAGCCGGGAGGATGGAAGGCTGACGGCAAGGCTGACCCGGCCGGTTGTGCCGGCCAAAGGGAGCCGATCCGTGGACCCCAGGATGTCCCGGGACGATTTTCCGGGCCTGGACCTCGACTCGAAGCGCATAAGGGAACTTGCGGCAAAGATCACCTCGGGCATGAACGATCCTTGGGAGAAGGCCCGGGCGGTGGGAGCGTGGGTCTTCGGCAACCTCGGCAATACCATGAGGGAGAGTTTCTCCGCCCTGGAGGTTCTCGATGCGGGCGAGGGGGAGTGCCAGTCGCACAGCATTCTCGCCGTTTCCCTGATCAGGGCCGCAGGGGTTCCCGCGCGGTTTGCCTGCGGGGTCGTGTATATGCCGGACCGCGGCCTATTCCTTTTTCACACCTGGGTTGAGGTATATACGGGGCAATGGGTGCCGATTGATCCAACCCTTGGGGCGTTCCCCGCCGGGGTGGATCACCTGACCCTGGTGGAGGGGGGGTACACGGATCAGTTCAGGGTTTTTCCCTACATTATGGGCCAGGGAGGGTGGAGCGTCACCTTCGTGGCAGGACAGAAATAGTCCAGTGTCCAGAGGGGAAGAGCAGACACCTCTCGATTCCGCTGCCGGCAGGACGCATAGCATGCGGGGAGGTAAAAGATGTCATTGCGAGCGGCTGAAAGGAGCGCGGCAATCCCATGAATTCTGGCGGTAACGAGGACGAATCTACTGTTTCCGCGCTGACCCGGGCAACGGTGATTTCCAACACCCGTGCCGCGGAAGGGCTTTTCATCCTGAAGGCGAGGGTTTTCGGCTGGATGACGGGCAATCCGGCTCCGGGACAGTTCCTCATGCTGCGCATTTCGGACGGGGATGACCCGCTCCTGAGCCGGCCCTTCGGGATTTCAGGTTTCCACATGGGTGAAGACGGTCCTGAGATCGAGCTCATTTACAGAACCGTAGGGCGGGGGACCACGGCAATGGCCGCATGGGTTCCCGGCAGGGAAGTCCGGTTCCTCGGACCCCTTGGGCACGGTTTCCCCCTGCCCCCCGAAGGCTCCCGAAGCATCCTGATCGCAGGGGGAGTGGGACTTCCTCCCCTTCTGGCGCTGGCCCGGCGCATGGCTGAGCTGGGACGGGAAGGGGAGGTGACCCTGTTTTACGGAGAGGCCAATGCCGGGCGGATGATGGACCTCGGCGAGGGGAAGGACCTTCAGGTTCGTCTTCACACATGCACAGAGGACGGAAGCGGCGGGCTGAAAGGTCTGGTGACGGATCTCCTTATAAGCTTGGGCGACCTGGAGGGTGCCCATCTTTACGTATGCGGTCCAAATCCCATGATGAGCGCAGTACATCGGTTAGCAGAGGGAAAATGCCTCACATCGCATTATTCTCTTGAATCCCGTATGGCGTGCGGTTTCGGGGTATGCATGGGCTGTGCGGTCGAGGTGTCGGCCGGCGACAGGGCGGAATATGTCAGGGTCTGCCGCGAGGGCCCGGTCTTCCCGGGCGAGATTCTCGTGGAGGAGTCCTTTCCGGAGAGGGTATAGAGGTATCGAAGTATGGGAGTAAAGGAGTATGGGCGTGGTGGCGCGATCGACGGGGTCCGGGTTTAACCGCTCGGCTTCGCCGTGAACCAGCTTCGCTTCGCGCTTAACCCGGAACCCGTCTTCCCACACGATGACTTCGCGGCACGTGGGACTTTGGGCGTTGGACGTTGGACTTTCCCTCTGGACTCTGGACGCTGGACTTTTTTAAAGAGGTTATGATGATTGACACTACTGTTGACCTGGGGCGGGGGCTGGTAATGAAGAACCCGGTGATGACCGCGTCGGGGACCTTCGGCTACGGTGAGGAGGCCTCGGCCTACTTTGACCTTTCCCAACTTGGGGCTGTGGTGGCCAAGGGGATCTCCCTGCTGCCCATGGAGGGAAATCCGCCTCCCAGGGTTGTCGAGACCCCCGGTGGCATGTTGAACTCAATCGGGCTTCAGAATGTGGGCGTGGAACGGTTCGTGTCCGACAAACTGCCCTTTCTTCTGGAGTCAGGGGCTGTGGTTATCGCCAACATCCTCGGTGGTTCAATCGGTGAATACGTTCAGGTGGCCGAAAGGCTTGCCGGGGCCGGTGGGGTTTTTGCGCTTGAGGTCAATATCTCCTGCCCCAATGTCAAGGAGGGCGGCGTGCAGTTCGGGATGCTGCCCGAGCTCGCTGCCGAACTTGTCTACGCCATCAGGAAGGCGACAGATCTGCATCTCATGGTGAAACTCTCCCCCAATTCGGGAGATATCCCGAAAATGGCCAGGACGGTTCGTGACGCGGGAGCGGATTCCATCTCCCTGATCAACACCATCACCGGGATGGAGATCGATATCCGATCACGCCGGCCCGTTCTGGGAAGGGTGATAGGCGGGTTGTCCGGCCCGGCCATCCGTCCTATTGCCCTGAGGATGGTCCATGAGGCGGCCGGGGCGGTGGACATTCCGGTCGTGGGGATCGGTGGAATCGGGGACACGGAGAACGCTCTGAAATTCCTCATCGCCGGTGCCGGCGCGGTTCAGATCGGAACCGCGACATTCACCGACCCGTTGGCGCCGGTAAGGGTTATCAAGGGGATCCGTTCGTTCATGGAGGAGCAGGGGCTGTCTTCCCTTGAACAGGTGATAGGCAGCCTGATCCTTGACGATTGTGAAAAGTGATGGTGGAAACAGGTGTTAAGTCCTGTCTAACGCAAAGAAATACCCGGGTTTGGTCAAAACCTGGTTTCAGGTTTTACTTTGCGGCCCTTTGCGACGCGGCCGGGGCTGGCCGCGTCGGCGAAACTCTGCGTTACAGATCTAAAGCACTGGTTTTATCGCAGAGTGCCGCGGAGAGCGCCACTCTCAGGTACTGCCGCAGAGGACCGCAAAGAAGGTGTATAATCCAGGGGTCCTGGTTTTAAACTTTGCGAAACTTCGTTGACTTCGCGGTCAACTGGATCTTGACCTGTGCGTAAGCCCGTGTTTGGAACCAAATATGTTGATTTTCACTTGCTTTGTTGTTACTCAGGAGTGAGTTGCACGCAGTACCATGCGGTTTTGCATGAACGGAGATTGCGTATGGCAGGTGGCCTGATAGTAGCTCTGGACATGGATGGCCAGGATGAGGCCTGCGCCTTGGCCGGTGAAGTTGGTGAGCGGGTCGCAGCGCTCAAGGTAGGGTCGCAGCTGTTTTCCGTTGGCGGTCCGGATATTGTTCGCCGAATTCGGAGGACAGGGGCAAGTGTCTTCCTGGATCTGAAATTTCACGATATTCCCAATACCGTGAGGAAAGCAGTGGAGGCGGTGGTGCCATTGGGCATCTCTTTTTTTACCGTCCACGCCTCGGGGGGAAGGGACATGATCTCGGCTGCCAGGGATGCCGCCCGAGACGCGAAAGTCCTGGCCGTTACAGTCCTGACGAGCCTTGGGAAAAGTGACATGTCTGAGATAGGGGTCGGATTGGATGTCGAGGAGCAGGTTGTGGGGTTGGCAAAATTGGCCAGGGCTGCCGGCGCCGACGGCATCGTTTGTTCACCGCTTGAGGTCGCGCTGTTAAGAGATACACTCGATGACGAGTGTATTCTGGTTACCCCGGGCGTCAGGCCGGTTGGGTCCGCAGGGGACGATCAGACCAGAATAGCCACCCCCGCACAGGCGGTGAGGGCGGGCGCTGATTATCTTGTGGTGGGACGGCCCGTGGTAAAAGCTCCGGACAGGGTCAGGGCGGTTGAAATGATCCTTGATGAAATGGGAGTAGATAGGGCATAATATTGGTTCAGGTGTTTTAGAGGATGGCGGTTTGAAAGGGAGGTTGTGATGGAGCAGAAAATTCTCATCGTTGAGGACAACATCGTGATCCTGACCATGCAGAAACAGATCTTTGAGATGGAAGGCTATGAGATAATCACCGCGCAGGAGGGAATGGATGCCCTCAAGAAAGTTCACGAGTCGCATCCGGATATCGTCCTCCTGGATGTGAATATCCCCGGCATGAACGGTTTTGAGCTTTGCAGACAGATCAAGGAGGACCCATCCCTTTCGGATATTATTGTTGTCATGATATCGGCGGTTTATTACTCCGATGAGGACGCCAAGAAGGGGATGGCCATGGGCGCCGATGCCTATTTTACAAAGCCCTATGAGAACGAGGTTCTCCAGAACAAGATCAAGGAACTCCTCGAATCCCGTAATGCCGGATAACATCCTCCTCTCCATCTTCAGGGAGAAAGGAGCCCTCCTGGAGGGCCACTTCGGCCTGACCTCCGGCAAGCACAGCCCGGTTTATCTTCAATGTGCCCTCGTTATGCAATACCCCGATGTTGGAAGGGACCTAGGGAGCAGGCTGGCCGAAAGGGTGGGGGCCGGGATCGACCTGGTTGTGTCACCTGCAGTGGGAGGCATAGTAATCGGGCAGGAGGTGGCTTGGTCCCTTGGTGCAAGGGCGGTATTCACCGAGAGAGTTGATGGAAAAATGACCCTGCGCCGTGGATTTACGGTTAAACCCGGCGAGAGGATTCTGGCCGTTGAGGACGTGGTTACCACGGGGGGATCCATCAGGGAGGCCGCTGACCTTGCCGTCGAACTGGGGGGCAGCCTGATCGCCACCGCTTCCCTGGTTCACCGCTACACGGATGAGCCTGTTGACCCCACCCGATATCCGCACTTTTCTCTTCTGCCGATACATGCCCCAGCCTTCGAACCCGCCCAATGCCCCCTGTGCCGTGAAGGGACCCCCCTGGAAAAACCCGGAAGCAGAGCCCTTAAGTAAAGTCCAAAGTCCAGAGTGGAACAAATCAATGCCGGGGATCTGGAGTCCAGGGTAAAAAGCACCACACTTCCATACTTCTACCCCCTGTCTCTGACACCGGGGCCGGCCTGGCCCCGGATCCTGGACCGTTCTCCCCGATTCAACCTGCTTCTTACCCCCTGTGTCAGAGACAGGGGTGGTAAACGGGGGATATGACCGCTGTTTACCCTGGATCGGGGGTTCCGGCGGCGTCCTGCGGTGCTGTCAGGTGTGTTTTGGGGTTGTTTGTGGGGTTGGTCTGGCGCCGGCGCTGATATTTTATGCTTCAATGACGGTCAGGAGCCGTTTTTGGCGGGAGTACGACGGACCTGTCCGTTGGG
>BDTG01000025.1 GCA_002897695.1 bacterium BMS3Abin14 | reverse complement strand
CCCTGCTTTGAGATACTTGCGGGCCGTCTTGGGATCCAGATCCGTTCGCAATGCGGCCTTCGATAGGTTCCAGGTCTTTTGATACTCCTCCATTAACTTCCTCACTTTCCTGTCTGGTGTCATCATAAAGACTCATCCTCCTTAAAGAGGAGTCTCCAATAACACCGGTTAGTAGGGAAGTGTAATTGTCGTCACCAGGGAAGTATAATTGTCGCTGAGCACTGGTGAGAGTTTATTATTACAATGCGCCCCTTAACCAAGAGACAAATCAAATGGACTACAAGAAGCAGCAGGCTTTTTTTAGCAGAGTTAGAAGGCTTCCATATTTTGAAGTAAAACTGGGTCGTCTTAAAAAGATCCCAGGTGCATCACCAATTGAAAAGGGTGTTGATGTGCGCCTAGCGGTTGATATGGTTTCGATGGGTCTGAAAAGCCAGTATGATGTTGCGGTTCTTGTAAGTGGCGACGGCGATTTTTCGGAGGCTGTTCAGATCGTCAAAGATGCTGGTAAACATGTTGAGCTTGCGTATCCAAAAGGGGGATATCCTGCGAGACAATTGCAAGATGTCTGCGATATTGTAGTGGAAATGGAAAAGGGAAAACACCTTATTTTTCTGTAACTTAATCGGGCCGTTGGGACCGCTTTTCTTTTGTCTACTGCCTGGAGGCCAATATATTGAGGCCAGCCCTCGCCGAATATCATACAAATTGAAGAATATTGAATCGTCACTTTTGGGGATTTTAACATGGTAACGCCTGGGGCCGGACCTCACATCCTCAGGTTTTGGATGAATGAGTCTTTACTTGATAATCATCACCGCTTCCCATAATTGCGAAGGGGGATGAGATCTTCATCCTTCGCAGGGCGAAGAGTCAAAGACTTGCCGGCGAATGGCGCTTTCCCTCCCGCTCCTCCTGAACTCCCATGGGGCCACGGGTTTGGCATCTGCCCATCAACCTTTGAGGATCTTTCCAGGAACACCGCCGAAGAACACCGCCGAAATGAACACATTGGTATCCAGGAGCACCTTCATCGGGATTCGCGGACCTTGGCAAGCGCATCCTTAACCGATTCCCGTGTGAGTCCGGCCTCCCTGGCCTGTCGTCTAGCCTTGGAAATGACTTCATCGAAAGCGTCCAGGGACGGTGGGGTGATCGTCTTGAGGATTACGACATCATCCTCGGCGATCACGACGAACTGCGTGCCGGCCTCCAGTTTCAGGTTCTTGCGGATTGACTCCGGGATTACGATCTGTCCCTTGGATGACATTTTGGTTGTTGCAAAAGGTTTCATAATGACCTCCCAGCTATTCTTACCAGTAAGAATAGCTGTTGCCTGACTTAATTTCAACTGAAATTCCTGGCGTCGTCCATGACTTAATGGTGTGCAAAGAGAGGCTTTGGGTTGCGGCCGTAGGGCGTCGGGACGTGTTATTTTACCACCCGTTCGTCACACAACGATGGTGACTCACTGGAGCCGGACCTCATTTTCTTCCCCCTTCGCTCCCTGGAGCTACGGCGGACCAACAGGTTTCACACAGTGATTGATTTGGTCCAGAGGAAATGTTTGTCCTGGCCTACAATGCGGCGCACTCTCTTTCCCTGGCGGCTTTGCGTTGGCACGGTTATCGGAGAAGTTTATCAGTTGACATCCCTCTCCCGCCTCACATCCGGTCCGTGCCTGACGTAGCGAACAGTGCGTTCCCGCGGTTCAGTCATCTCCCCGAGGAAGAACATCACTATGGACAGAGCCAGAGAGAAAAGGAGGGCCCACCAGAAACCGTTCACGTGAAATCCCGGTACGATGGCCGCGGCCAACAGGACCATGAGGGCGTTGAGGACGAAGGTGAAAAGGCCCAGGGTCAGGAGCGTCAGTGGAAGGGTAAAGATGAACAGGACGGGCCGCAGGAACCCATTGGCAAACCCCAGGATCACCGCCGTTACCAGGGCGGTGAAAACCCCGTCCAGGCGAATTCCAGGCAGGATGTAGGCGGTAATTCCGATGGCAAGGGTATAGATGAACCAATTGATGAGAAAACGCATGATAAACCTCCCGACAAAAGCCGATGAGCAACATCCCCACTAAATATAATACCAAAAAACCTTGGATCTTGGGGAAGCTAGAATGGCGCGTACCGGGCGAAGTTGCTGCCGGGAATTTTTCTCCTTGATTTTCTACCCGACATTCTTCCCCCTTCGCTCCATGGAGCTACGGCGGACCAGCAGGTTTCCAGTCTTTTCAGGATGTCACAGAGATAGTTGGGGGCACCAGGTGTAAGAGCATTTTTTCTTGCGGAAACTTTTCTCGGGGTCTGGGGTCTCGAACTTTTTTTCCTTCTTCGCCTGAACTCCCACGGAGCTACCGGCGCGGTATCGGCCCATAGTCCCGCGTTCAGTTTCCTCGAAGTGTCCTGCAGGATCATCAGTTCAAAATTCTTCGAGGCATACTTCCTGTACCACCAGGCATAGCCGGTCCTGACGAGTTCACTGTTCAGGCTGTCTCCATCCGGGAGGATCACCTCTCCGATCGTTCTACCATAGCGATCGTGGCCTTTGTGATTACGGTGACGATCTTCCTGAAGGCCAGGGTGGAGGTGAACCATTTGGACTTTTTACCGTACGGTTGGTTTTTCTCCGGACAGTCAATGCCGTAGAGGCGGATTCGTTCCGCTTTGCCGTTATGCATGACATCGATCGTATCTCCATCCACGACACCGATTATCAGACCGCTGAAAGCCGCGGCATAGGCAGGCAATGTCAGGAAGACGAGGGGGATCTCCGCCCAGTTAAATTTCAACCTGAGACACCCTGTCAATCTTGCTGATACTAAAATGCAAGAATTTCTTGCCTTTTGTGATTCGCAAGATTATTATTGATTTGAGGGGAGAGTGTAAGGGGAGAGTGTATTGGAAGGGAGGGAGATGTGTTGGATCATATCTCACAGAGAATGATCGGCTACAGGATTAAGGCGGCACGTGAATCTTCAAATTGGTCGCAGCAGCGGCTTGCCGAAGAACTCGGCTTCAAGGATCGGCAAACCGTTTCAGATCTGGAAAAAGGCAAGAGAGCACTCAAACCGGAAGAATTGATGCGGATATGCGCGTCTCTTGATCGTGACATAGAATTTTTCATTGATCCATTCGTTATTGCCGGTGAGGGCCAGTTCTCCTGGAGAGCCGACTCTGCTCTTTCGCAGGAGGAGCTTGAGGATTTCGAGTTGAAAGCAGGTAAGTGGATCGGAATACTCCGCTGGTTGCGGGAGTCAAAAGGACGGAAACCGAGTGCGCTGAAGTACTCGTTAAGGATCTCGGCCACCTCCAGCTATGAAGATGCCCAGAAAGGTGCAGAAAGTCTTGTTAAGGAACTGGAACTCGGAATGTTTCCTGGTGAGCGGCTTCTGGAAAGCGTGGAGAACAGGCTTGATATCCCTGTCCTGCATGTTGACACGATTCAAGGTGACGGTGGTGAGTGGATTTCGGGTGCAGCCTGCTCACTCAGAGATCTGGCCGTAATTTTAATCAACAGGAACGAACCGCCCGGTCGCCAGAACTGGGATCTTGCCCACGAGCTTTTTCACATACTCACTTGGGACGCCATGACCCCTGATCACCGGGAGTTAAAAGGCTTCGAAATGGGCCTTAACGCAAGACGAATGGAACAGTTGGCTGACAACTTTGCGTCTGCTCTCCTGATGCCAGAATCGTCCGTGGAAAAGATCCTGGATTTGGATAAGGTCACGGAGATCGACTACCTTTACGAAATCTCCTCAGTATTCAGGGTAACTCCAATGGCATTTTCCTGGCGGCTTTTTAACCTTAAAATCATAGATGATCTTGTGCGTTGCGAGTTGTCGGCAAGAAGGCAGGATCTCTCAGAATATTCCGTACCGAACCTCTTCTCTTCGAACTTCATGGAAATGCTCCAGGAAACATTAGCCCATGGTGACCTGTCTGCCCGGAAAGCCGCAAAGACATTAGGTACAAACCTCCGCGGGTTAGCCGATCTTTTCAAGCAATACAACTTAGTTGTCCCATTCGATCTTTGAGACGTGATGAAATGGCGGGAGAGAGGGTCTTCGTTGACACGAACGTAATTCTTGAAGCTCATAGGGTGGGTTGCTGGAATGCAATCTGTGGTTCGTTTTCCATAGAGACGGTAGAAAAATGTGTCCGCGAATCTACTTCCGGCAACCCAGATAAACCAGGCTATATCCACGTGTCCGAGAATGAGTTGAGAGAAAGGCTTACTAGTGTGCATCAGGTTAGCCAAGCTGAAATCGTCAAACTCGTACTATCTCATTCTGAGTGCTACGTTTTGGACGATGGAGAACAACAACTTCTTGCCCGACTCTATGCAGACGAGATCCTACCTTCGCAGGACATACTGGTATTAACACCGGATAAAGCGGCAATAATAGCTGCCCGTGAATTGGGATGGTTGGATTCATGGACATCCTTGGATGCCTTAGCTCGAGAGGCGGGTGTTGGAAGAGCGATCTTAAGACAACTTAGAACTCAATACCAGGACGCCTGGTTGTCAAGTACTAAAACGAAAGTGGTACTCGGTGCCCTGACATAGGAACGAATTGAAGAACCTACGTTATAAACGGGTTCATACTCAAAGGAGCTTAATCATGTCTGAATCTAATAGCCACAAAAGAGCCAAATCCGAGGCCGCCGGGAAATCAGGGAAAACAGAGGTTCCAATTTCGCGCAATAGAAATCTTGATGCGGCCACAGCAAAAAAAGGCACCGAGGTGGAGCGAAGTGGCACTCAGCAAGGCTTGGATAAAGCTGCTCGCAGATTGAAATCCAGTGGTAAACCGCAGAAAGTTTTGCAGGTACCTCAAAAGGACATGGGAAAAGCTGTGGCAGCTATGAAGAAAGTTGGGGTGTCAGGTACCGTTAAGAATATGGGGGGAACACAAAGGCGTTCCGTGAGGAAGAAATAATCCAATGAAATTTGCTCTCGTCAATGGGCAAAAGCAAGATGGTAACCCGTGGGTCCGGAGCTCAGATTCTCAGGTTTCTAACTTACTTGCCTTTGTATTGCCTTTTCCGCAGACCCGTCTTCGTTCTTCGAACTTCGACGCGACAGGTCGCCGCGGCAGGCATTGGACGTTTGACCAGCTTTTCCCCTGTCTCTGACACCGGCGGTAGTTCCATGTTCCACGTTCCAGGGTCCAACGTGCCGCGATGTCAGCGAGCTGTGTTCCTTGCGGCCTGTAACGTCGAAGCCTCGGCGAAGACGGAAGCGATCCCGTGGCGATCTAAGGGTGCCGCAATGACATGCACGGCTTCGCACGGGATTGCCGCGCACAGGACTCTGCTGTTTCCACCTTCGCATAAAGCTTCCGTCTTCGCTAAAGCTTCGCCGTGACAAGTCGGTGGACAGGCGCAATGACGGGCATAATCTCTCCGTGTCTCCATGTCTCCGAATGCGCTGTTTGCCGGTGTCTATGTTAAACAACTTGGCAAGCTTGTCGGTAACGGACTCGAACAGGGGAAGATAGAGGTTGTGTTCGGTAAGGATATTGCGCATGCTCCACAGAGTCCTGGAACTGATATAGGCTTCCTCGTCCGACCCGCCGGTGACATTCAAGGCGTATTGCCACTGGATGTCGAAGGCAAACTTGTCGGCCGCCTCGTCGTCGGTCAGATCGTGCATCTGCTGGATGATCATCAGCCCCAGCATGGCGTATAGCTCCTTGGTGGGACGGCCGTGAAGTTCGCTGTAAATGCCGGTCAACTTATGCACAGGCAGATCAGGGAGGATCTCCTGTCGGAAAAGATGAGCCCAGGAACTTTCAAGAAGCTTGCGGCGCTTAGGGCCTAAATGTTCGAAAGGATCGAACATGTTGAGGGTTTTGTGGTCCTTGGTATAGAACATGGCAACTCCTCGCAAATCATTGATTTCATTGCCATATTCTACCATAAACCACGCCCCGTTAAAAGGATTATTTGAACTTTATCCAATATTTTCAAATAGTTGGAAGAATGATACTTTTTGCGAGTCCGTCATTATTAATTGTCAAAAAAAATGATCTATGTTAAAATTAACTATTATTGTTGTGAGTTGAGAAGAGGTTCCAGAAGTATTCCCCTTTATCCAGGAGGTATCAAGTGAGTGAGCAGTCTGTTTTAGAACAGATGCGTGCCGACATCCAGCGCGCACTGGTCAAACCACTGGAGCAGAGACGCTGGGCGATGATAGTCGACATCCGCAAGTGTGTTGGCTGTCATGGCTGTACTGTTGCTTGCAAAGCTGAGAACAAGACGCCCCTGGATGTCGACTATCGTTTTGTTAAAGATGCAGAAGACGGCGAGTATCCGAATGTCCGCCATTACTTCATGCCGAATCTCTGCATGCAGTGTGACAATGCTCCCTGTGTCAAGGCCTGCAAGGATGGCTCGGTCACCAAGGGCAAAGATGGCGTGGTGCGGATCGACTATGTCAAGAATACCGGCGATCCGAAAGTCACGGCCGCCTGCCCCTATGGGGTGATGTTTACCGATAAGGGTGAATACTACACCGAAGACACCCCAAAACGTGAAGCCTATGAGGACGCTGATACCTTTGAATATGGCAAGGAAGCCGGCCGCAAGGGCAAGATCGGCAAGAACCGCAAGTGCCATTACTGTCTGCACCGGATCGAAGCCGGGATGTTGCCTGCCTGTGTGTCTACCTGTATCGGTGAGGCGAACTACTTCGGTGATCTGGACGACTCCAGCTCCCTGGTGGCGCAGATGGCCAAAGAGAAGGGACTTTATGTTTTTGGGGCCGATTTTGGGACCAAACCGATAACCCGTTATCTTGGCGCCGATGCTTACAGCTGCGCCAAGTGCCACGGATAAAGGAGGGCGACGATGAAAAAGAAGGATAAAGAACAGATTGCCGCCCAAGCGGAAGTGATCGATGAAAAAGGAGTCAACCGCCGCGGTTTTTTGAAGTGCGGCGCATTTTTGGGCGGTTCGCTGCTGGTCGCCAGCCAGATGGAATGGGCGCTCGGTATGGTGGCCAAGGCCGAGGCCGGGACGCTTTCAGCGGACGACACCTATGAATTGGCCAAGGCCGAAAACATTATTTACGGAGCTTGCCTACAGTGCCACACCGCCTGCAGTATCAAGGGTAAAATCCTCAATGGCGTGCTGGTCAAAATCGACGGCAACCCTTACAGCGCCATGACCATGAGCCCGCATCTATCGTATAAAACCAACCTGGCCGAGGCGGCGAAGGTTGACGGCCACCTCTGTCCCAAAGGTCAGGCCGGCATCCAGTCACTGTACGATCCCTACCGCATTGTCAAGGTGCTCAAGCGCGCCGGCAAGCGTGGAGAGAACAAGTGGCAGGTGGTCTCTTTCGACCAGGCGGTTAATGAAATCGTCAACGGCGGCAAGCTTTTTAAGCATGTTGCCGGAGAGAAAAATCGTACCGTCAAGGGTCTCAAGGAAACCTATGCACTGCGCGACAGTAAGGTCGCGGCCGCCATGGCCAAGGACGCCGCTGCCGTCGGCAAGAAGAAGGTGAAGCTGGCCGATTTCAAGGCCAAGTACGCCAGGTACCTTGATACCCTGATCGATCCCAACCACCCCGATCTCGGTCCGAAAAACAATAGATTTGTCATCATGAACGGCCGGATCGAGCATGGCCGCAAGGAGTTCTCCAAGCGCTGGCAGATGGATTGCTTCGGCAGTATCAACTGGTTCGAACACACTTCTATCTGCGAGCAGTCCCACCATATCGGCTACTACGAGATGACCCGCAAGTGGGACAAGGGCAAGTGGGGCAGCGGCAAGCACCACATGAAACCCGATATCTACAATTCGAAATATATCCTCTACTTCGGCACCGGGGCCTTCGAGGCCAACTTCGGGCCGACCAGCCTGGCACGCAAGGTCACCCAGGGGCTCTCCGATGGTACGCTGAAGATCGCCGTGGCCGATCCGCGTTTCTCCAAGACCGCGGCCAAGGCTCAGCAGTGGTTGCCGCTTAAGCCGGGCACCGATGCCGCTCTGGCCTACGGCGTGATCCGCTGGATCATCGACAACAAGCGTTATGATGCCAAGTATCTAACCTGCGCCAACAAGACGGCGGCCAATGCGGTCAAGGAGACCACCTGGAGCAACGCTACCTATCTGGTCAAAATCGACAAGGACGGTCCTGGCGCTCTGTTGCGCGCCGGCGAAGCCGGAGTCGGCGGCAAGGAAGAATTTGTTGCCATGGTCGGTGGCCGGCCCACTGCTGTTGATGTCCAAAATGGCAAGCCGGTCGTCGGCGATCTCACTTTTGTCGGAACCGTCGGTGGCCATAAGGTCAAAACGGTCTTCTCCCTGCTCACCGAAATGGCCCACGGTAAGACTGTGGCCCAGTGGGCCGACGAGTGCGGTTTGCCCAAGGCTGAAATCGTTCGTGCCGCCAGGGACTTTTCCTCTTACGGCAAGCAGGCGGTGGCCGAACTCTATCGTGGTCCGGTTCAGCACACCAACGGCTACTACAACGCCCAGGCGATCATCACCCTCAATGTGTTGAACGGCAACGCCGATTGGAAGGGAGGTCTGCAGGCTGGTGGCGGCCACTGGCACGAGGACGGTAGCAAGAACGGTCCCTATAACATCAAGAAGCTCTATGCCGACAAGACGAAAGCGTTCGGCGTGCCCCTCACCCGTGAAAAATACAGGTATGAGGATTCGACCCTGTTCGCCGGCTACCCGGCCAAACGTTGCTGGTATCCCTTCTCCGGCAACATCTATCAAGAAATCATCCCCTCGGCCGCCATGGACTATCCCTACACTGTCGATGCCCTTTTCCTGCACAAGGGGAGCCCGGCACTGAGTGTTCCGGGAGCGAACAAGAACATCGAGGTTCTTCAGGACCTGAACAAGATCCCGCTGTTGTTTGCCTCGGATATCGTCATCGGCGAAACCTCCATGTACGCTGATTACATCTTCCCCGACACCGCCATCTGGGAGCGCTGGGGTACGCCTCATCCTACGCCTGACCTGCTGACTGCCGTTTCCAGGGTCCGTCAGCCGCTGGTCCAGGCAATGACCGAGAAGGTCAAGGTTTTCGGTGTCGAGCAGCCGCTGGGGATGGAAGCGGTTCTGCTGGCGCTTGCCGAGCGACTCGACCTGCCGAACCACGGCAAGGATGGCTTAGGCAAGGATCAGCCGTTGGAGCGCGCTGACGACTGGTTCATCCGTATGGTCGCCAACCTGGCTCAAGGCGACAAGCCGAATAACCAGGTGCCCCCCGCCGACGAGAAAGAACAGCAAATTTTTGCCGAGGCACGCAAGTATCTCTCCGGCTACGCTTATGACCCACAGCGCTGGCGCAGGATTCTGGGTGATGACATGTTCCTGCGCACCATCACCGTACTGAATCGCGGTGGCCGCTTCGAAGACGCCGAGCATGCCTACAAGGGGAACAAGGTTAATCATCAGTACAAGGGGCCGTTCAATCTTTACGTTGAAAAAGTGGGCCTGGCCAAACACCCCGGTACCGGCAAGCGCTTCTCCGGATTGGCTCTGGCCGATCCGATCCGCGATTTTCACGGCAAAGAAGTCAAGGATGCCGGCTATGACATGACACTGATCACCTATAAGGACATCGTCGGCGGGCAATCACGAACCATCGGCAACTACTGGTCCCAAGGACGTGAACTGGCCGAGAACTACATTTTGATGAACTCGCGCGATGCCAGGAAGCTTGGTCTGCGTGATGGCGGCCATGCCAATATCGTCTCCGCCAGTAACCCGGACGGCATGTGGCAAATCGGCCATGGCCTCGACCGGTCGGTCGGTGGCAAGGTCAAGGTGATCGAAGGGATCCGCCCCGGTGTGGTGGCGGTCTCCTGGTCCTGCGGCCACTGGGCCTACGGTGCCAACGACGTCAAGGTCGACGGCAAGGTGGTCAAGGGCGACAAGCGCCGCGGCAAGGGGATCTGTCCCAACGCCGCCATGCGTATCGACCCGGCCCTGGGAGATATGTGCCTGACCGATCCGATCGGGGGATCCTCGTCATTCTATGACACCAAGGTCAAGGTGGTACCCGCCTGATCCTGAAACAACCGGGCGGCGGAGTATAGAACTCCGCCGCCCGGAATCTGAATTTGCCCGGCATGCTAGATAAAAGAACAGTTCTCTGACCACTTACGATTCAGGAGTGAGGAGGCAGAAGCTCCAGGGTCTGATGTGGCACCAGACTTCCATGCCCACGTTAAGGGGACACTCCCGGGCCTCCCGGATACTCAGCCAGCTCTCCAGTTTCAACTGACCAACTCTCAGGTTCACCGACCGGTAATGTCCGAGGTCAACCCATCCTGTTACTTCTGCGAGAAGAAGGTTCTTCTGATGTTCTGTGTCAGGCGGGCGGCCCGGTTCGACGATGATCACCTCTTCCGGCCTTGCGCCAACCAGCACGGGGCTCCCTTCGGGAAACCTTGATGAAGGCGTGGAAAGCAGCATTAGATCCTCGTCCTCCAAACTGATCTCCTGGTAACCATCGCCCGTCTTCTTTCCCATCCGTCCCGGAAAGATGTTCTGCAGCATCAGGAACGTGGCCACCCGGAGGTTGCCGGGTTTGTAGTACAACTCATTGGGAGTTCCCATCTGCTCGATGCGGCCGTTCATTAAGAGGACCATCCGGTCCGCCATAAGAAATCCTTCCTCCGGATCATGCGTCACGTGCACCAGAGTCAACCCGAGTTCCCTCTGGAGGTGCCTGACCTCCGTAAGCAGCCTTCGTCTCAGGGAAATATCCAAGGCTTTGAACGGCTCATCCATGAAGAGGACCTTGGGATTGAGGATGAGAGCCCTGGCCAACGCCACCCTTTGCTTCTCACCGCCTGAGAGGCTAAGAACGCTCTTCCTGGGAATGATATCGTGCAGATCCAGAAGATCAACCATGCGGTTCAGACGCTCCGACATATCCTCTGAGGAACTTTTCTGAACCTTCAGGCCGAACAGAATGTTCTCTCGGACGGAAAGGTGGGGGAAAAGGGCAAGGTCCTGGGGAACATAGGCCACCTGACGCTCAGCTGGAGGAAGCTCAGTGATGTCCCGTCCTTCCAGAAAGACCTTGCCGGCGTCAGGTCGGCGAATTCCCAGAAGCGTCTCCAGAAGAAGTGATTTTCCGGCCCCCGAGGGCCCGAGGATAAAAAAACTCTCTCCTGGATGAATAGTTAGATTCAACTCCCGCAGTAGGAACTTTCCAAATGTAACGCTGAGACCGGTGGCCTCGATCATCTCTGTCTCCCTGCCAGAATCCTGACACCGAGAAGGACGAGAAGACTGATAAAGGAAAGGACGATCATGAGGGAAACAGCCCCGGAGATATCCACACGGGCCATGCGCAGGTAAATCGCTACGGGGATCGTTTCCGTTTTCCGCGGTATAGCGCCGGCCAGGGTCACGGTCGCACCGAATTCACCAATGGATCTGGCCCAGGCCAGGATAAACACCGCCATGATCCCTTTGCCTGCGAGAGGAAAGGTCACCTTCCGGAAGGCCAGCCACGGCGTGCACCCGAGGAAACAAGCCACCTGTTCGTATCTTTCGTCGATGTTCTGGAACACCGCTTTAAGAACCCGGATGGTCAGGGCCAGAGCCACGATAAACTGGGAGAGGAGGATCCCCGGGATCTCGAAAACAAAACGGATCAAATGGCTTTCAATCCACTGTCCCATCCCGGACCGGAAGAACAGGAGCATGGATAGCCCCACCGCCACCGGGGAGAGGACAATGGGCAGATCAAGCAGGACATCAACGATGAGAGAACCGGGAAACCGGTACCGCGCCAGGCCGTATGCCGCAGGTATCCCCACAAGCAATGCAAGAATGGCGGAACCCGTGGCGGTTAACAGGCTCAATAGTATCGCGTGTCTTATTCCAGGGTCCAGAAAGGAGTTCAGGGACTGCCCGATCCCGCTGTAACCCAACTGAGAGAACAAGATGGCAAAGATCAGCCCGAGGGAGAGAGCCAAGGCACATACGATAGCCGTATAGAATCCCCAATTGCGCCACCCTGACATTATCTCCACCGATCCAGAAGTTCGTATCGACCACCTACGGTAACGGCAGGTGTGACCATGTGGCGAATATCATTCACATCCGTCGGATAGCCATGTGATTCGAAAATAGCTTTTCCCTTCTCGCCGGCCAAATAATTGAGAAAGCCCCGAGCCAGAACCGGGTTCTTTGAATATACTGAAACCGCACCTGAAATGTAAGCGATCCGCGGAACGCTGGACGGCTGTATTGGGATCACTTCGAGTTTGTCCGGATCCCAATTACCGAGAACGGACCAGCCAATGATAGCATCCGCGGTCCCGAGGATGAGCAACTGAACCTCCTGGGCGAAAGATTCAGTAAAGCCGCTGACCCTGGATCTGGCCTCTTTGCCCAGACCGTTTTTATCAAATATTTCCGCAGCGAATAGTCCAATACTTACAGTATCCGGTCGCGCCATAACAAATCTGACATCGGAGCGAAGGAGGTCATCAAGTCCATGGATTCCCTTTGGGTTTCCCGCGGCCACACCTATAGCTGGAACCAGATAGGCGAGACGAACCACTGAAGACCGATCTACCACGCCTTTTTCCAGAGCAATATCCATGAACTGCTGGGATGCGGGAATGTAAAGGTCCCCGTGCCGGGCGAGCCGCATCTGGGCGAGTGCGCTTCCCGACCCACTGAATATCATGTCAACCCTGCTGCCGGTAGATTTTTCGAAACTTGAGACAGCTTCTTCAAGAACCATCATGGAGACGGATCCCGCAAACACCTCGATAACAGGACCACTGTGGGAAGGAATAGGGCTGAGACCGATGATGAGAAAGAAAACTGTGGCGAAAAGCACCCAACAGGAAAATTTTACCAGTGAGCCTGGTTTCCTCTGGAAAAGAGACACAGCCTACGCTCCACCAAGGAACTGTTCCTCGAGGAAGTCACAGACCGGACCGGGATGATCCAGAGGGAAAATGGGCACCGGGGAAGGGAGTTCCTCGTCGCTTGCGATAGCAATGAGTCTGTGATCAAGGATGGTTCCATCCCTCGACATACAAAGAAGTTCAGGGCTCCGCTCACTCCGATGGATCTCGATCTTGGGCAAGTTCCCCGATTTGTAGCCTTCCGACAAAACGATGTCCACATCGGTCATGAAACGAAAGATAATCTCTTCAACGGACATCTCACCCAGCAGGTGAGACCTGACCATGGCCATCTTTTCAGGAGATGAGATGACCATTGGCGACCCCCCAGCCCGGGTGAGCCGCCAGGAATCCTTGCCTTCGTGGTCAATGTCAAAATGGTGGGCATCGTGTTTTACGGTACCCACTCGATACCCCCTGCTTACCAACTCGCTGATGATCTTCTCCAGCATCGTGGTTTTTCCAGTCCCCGATTTGGCCACGACGGAAACCGCGGCAGGACCGTAACTCCTCACGCGCGCCAGGTGAAGGCGACATTCATCCAGGTCAGTTTTCGTATTGACGTTCCGAAAGGTAAGCTCAGCAGGGTCCAGTACCCGGAGGTCCTCTCCATTGACGATCCGGGTTCGGACGTCAGCGATAAGATCCAGGATCTTGAAACTGCCGTTGCTGATCCGTTCTTCCATAACAGCCACACACGACCGGCTGTAGACGGCACATAATGGCTCGAATCCTTTGCTGCTCCTGGGGACCACCACATCCCATCCTTTTCTCTGGCTGTAGAGGAACCGGATGATCCTGGGATTGAGCAATGGCATGTCCGCGCCCGTAACGAAAGCATAAGGGCTGTCGATATATTTCAGGCCGGTGGCAATAGCCCCGATTCGTGCCGATTCCGGGTAGTCGTCCGCCAGGGTCTCGAATCCCATTTCCTCAAAGGGAGCAGGATCCGGGGCTACAACCAGAATACGGTCGAAAAAACCTTCCAGTGTACGATGTGCACGCTGTACGATCGGTTCGCCTCTCAGTTCCCAACTCCATCGCTTCTCCTCGCCATCGGCAAGGATGATCGCTGTTCTTTTATCTCTCATCCGGTCATGTTCTCCATATCATTCTGAGGTCCACATCCCATCCTGTCAAAACGACGGACATGAGAAGTACGCATACGTTGCGCTTCGAGAATCGGACCACTGGAGACGGATCCTCCCTTACGTAAATGATGTCATAAAACGCCGCCCAAAAGGCGTTGCCGCAACGGGAAAGCATCTCCTTCCCAACCCCCGGAAAGATCCCCCAGATCCGGGGGCACACGGAGCAAAGCGTTGGCACCAGCCATACTCCTGTGCTGACCCGATCCCTGCCTTTGTTTGGGCGTGAACAGAAAAGAGTTTTCCCGCCTCTTCAGCACCCCCCAGATGAAGGAATCCCTGCCCCTCCTCGACCTTACCGGTTGGGTGACGGCAACCCTGATGACGGCCTCCTTTCCAGCTTCCATGCCGGCCAGCCGTCTCAGAGCGGGGACCACAAACAGCTCAAAGGCCGCCCCGCAGGCGGCGGGATTGCCGGGAAGTCCGAAGACCAGCTTGCCCTCCAGCATCCCGAACAAAACCGGTTTTCCAGGACGCATGAGAACCCTCCAGAAACCGAGGTCGAATCCAAGCTCTGACAGGGAATTTTTGACAAGATCCCGATCCCCGACCGACACACCACCGGTGCTGATAATCGCGTCGGCCTCAAGGCCCTCGATGAACGCACTCTTAAGCCGCTTCATGTCGTCCGGAACGGTTCCCAGCGGCAGAACATCGCAGCCAAGTTCCCGTAGACGGGCTGAAAGAAAGTAATGGTTGGAATTGACAATCCGCCCTGGACTCAGCGGTTCTCCCAGGGACGTCAGTTCCGTCCCGGTAGTGAGGAGGGCCACGCGGGGCCTCTGTATAACCTTCACTTGCGGGACAGCACCGGCCGCCACCATGCCGATTTCGCGGGAGTCGAGAAGGGTTCCAGCCTGTACCAGAATTTCACCCTTACCGACCTCCTCACCACGGAATCGGATATTGGTTCCAAAAGCGGCATCGGCCTTGAGACAGATAGAATCACGCGATTCTTCAACCTCCTCGAAAGGGATCACCGCGTCGCAGCCCTGCGGGACGATCCCGCCTGTCATGATCTTCACGGCCTGATCTTTCTGCACGACGCCTCCGAATGGTTCGCCCGCCATGGAAACGCCGGTCACCGGCAAATTGTCACCCTTCCTCTGACCCATATACGCGAAAGCGTAGCCGTCCATTGCCGAACTGTCTGCCGGTGGCAGGTCCACGCTGGAGTGGATACCTTCCGCCGCGACGGTTCCGAGCGCCTTCTCGAGTGCTACATGGACCGGTTCGGAGGTAGATACGCTGCGGTGAATGACGGCAAGAGCTTCATCGAATGTCAACATACTATTTTCGGACATCATGTCTCCTTCAGCAGAATCCATAGTTGTCAATCATTGATAGGGTCGTAAAAATCCATTCATGACTTTTTGCGAAGTCATCAATCATTGAATGTGCGGTCATGCCGGGTTTTAAATTCAATATCGAGCATAACATGTTCCAAATTCTCACGTGTATTAATATTCAACAGAGCCCTCTCCCAACCGGGAGGTAGAGAATCCTCTTCAATAAACAGGACGTTCACCCTCTCATATATGTCCAGAACCCGGTAGTTTCCCTCCTCAAGGAGGCTCTTCATGACCGGGAGGCACTTCCTGGAATATACGGCGAAGAGGGGCTCCATGCCTGCACTGGTCCTGGGGACCACAGCGTCGTAGGCACTCGTTCGACAGGACACGATGAAGCGGATCATGTCGGTATCGGGTAGGGGCATATCGCAGGGTGCCGCGAAGATGTATGGGGTCCCGGCAGTCGATAACCCGGTGTACAGGCCTCCCAAAGCGCTGCCGGGATACAGGTCGGGAACGCAGGGGACCTCCGGACTGGCCAGGTCTGGTCGGTCCCCGGCGATCAGAACTCTTGGAAAGACCTCGCGGAAAGCATTGAGCTGGCGCTCGAACAGTGTCTCACCCTGTATGCGCAGCGTAGCTTTGTCCACTCCCATTCTTTCACTCCGCCCGCCGGCAAGGATAACTCCCGTAATGTTTTCCATGGAAAAATATTATACAACAAATCAGGGCGGATATAAGAATCTTGTTTTGGACCTGTCAGTGAATGAAGTAGGCTATGGCCATGAGAAAGTCTATTCCCAGGACCAGCCCCACGTTGGCCCCCTGTGCCGCGATCATCTTCTCGAAATCGTCATGGTGCTTCAGGGTGATGACAGCGGCCTTGAAGGCGAGGGGGAGGGTCAGGAGGGTGATAAGCATTGGAACCGGAAAGACGCCCGAGGCGACACCCCAGACGATGAACCCGTAGCAGACGCCCAGAGAAACCGTGTAGACCCGCGCCGAGACCGACCTCCCCAGGACGATAAGAAGGTGACGCCGCCCTCCGGAACTGTCCGCTTGCAGGTCCGGGAATTCATTCAGGAAAAGCAGCAGTGATGTAAGAATGCCGGGCGGCACGGAGGCGAGCAGTACCGTAGTGTTCAGCTCCCCGGTCATGGCGATGAAAGTGCCGACGACCACCATGCTCCCAAGACACATGCCCGCGAACAGTTCCCCCATGGCAAATTTGGCCAGGCGGCTTGTGTAAAACACTGTCGTCAGCCCCCCCACCAGGATAAACACCAGCAGAATCCAGCCTGACCGCCACGCCAGGTACAGCCCGATCGCGCCGGCCAAAGCCAGGGTGCACCACGCGGCGATCCTGACGCCCCATTCCGATGTAAGACCCGCCTGCAGGTTCCCGCTCCCTCCCGAGAACGGCGTTCTCCTGGTAATGGAATCGATGCCGGTCCGGAAATCGGAAAGTTCGTTGAAAAGATTGACGGAAGCGTGAGCCAGGACCGTACCTGCCAGGCATAGGAAAAAGAGCAAAAAGCCGAACTGTCCGTATTCGTGGGCCAGGGCGCCCCCGATCAGGACAAGGGCAACAGCCAGAAGAAGGAACGGCGCTCGTATCTGGGCGGCCCAGACAGCGATTTTCGGCTTCATACTTCCCCCTGCTTTCTAAATCGCGCGCAAAACGTGACCCCCTGGTCACTCTGCTTTGTATACCTTCAGCCCGGGACGGTCAAGAACTGAAAATCAGGGGAGAAAAAGGACGGAGGACGGAGGGGCCCCTCTTCATTCTTACCCCCTTTCGGAACAAGTCTGTTACACTTTAGCGGACTGTCCCATTTAAGGGGTCCACTATCCATCGAGGGAGACGAGAGTGACGCGGCAATCCCGCGGGCGGAGCTGAAAAGCTTGTCACAGCGCCCTCCGGCCGCTATGGGATCGCTTCGCATGGGTTACAGCTTCCGCCGTCGCTCTGTAAGCTTTGGCGGGACAAGCGCGATGACAAATGGTGGGATATGGTTCTTATCCAGGTACGCATAAACCGGATGAACCATTAATATTATCACAGGTCGGAGTTTGCGGATTGACACGAGTTAATTTAAGATCGTAAAATATCTACTTATAAGTGAATCTAAATGCTTGTTTAATACTCGTTCATTTTCAAGATTGCTGATTTCTATATAAAGTTCTTTTGCTATCTGCTCAAACTTTGATATAAATTGAGGTTCGAAGTGTGAGCCGGCATCTGATTTTAAAATCTCCAGAGATTTATCGAGAGAAAAGGCTTTTTTATATGGGCGACTGGAAGTTAAAGCATCAAAAACATCAGCTATTGCAAATATTTTTGCATTTACAGGTATGTCTTTACCCTTAAGCCCATGAATGTAACCGCTTCCATCAAATTTTTCATGATGATAAAGTACAACATCGATAGCATCTCTTAACCACTTGTTGTTTTCGAGTATCTCTACACCTAGTACAACATGTTGCTTCACTATTTCAAATTCATCATGAGTCAGCTTGCCTGGCTTGAGAAGAATAGCATCACTGATACCAATTTTTCCGATATCATGGAGGAAGGCACCTTTTATCAATGCCTGGATTTGAGACTTACTTAATCTTGATTTCTCTGCGAGACTTACAGAGTATATTGTAACACGATAGTTATGTGAATTTGTATCGCTATCCCTCTTTGCTATCGCACTTCCAAGAGACTTGATAGTATTAATGTTTGAGTCTAGCAACTCATAAGAGCGTATTGATAGTTTTTTCTTCAGTTGAAGAATAACTGGATAAAGTAAAAAGGTAGTGGCCAGTACAATTAATACTGATTGAAATACTGATAAAAAGGCTTTATTTCTAATCTCAACTATTTTGTCATTACTTACATGGTATACTCCTTCGAAATGGCCAATAATTTTATCTTTATTTTTATCTCGAATAGGTGACATTACTTTTATATACAATTGACCATTTATAGAAGCCACCTTATGAGCAATTTCTCCTGCCATAATAAATTCGGGAAATTTACTGTCCAGATCATGTTTTATTTCATTAATATCTTTATCTTTTAAGCTTTCGCGAATTATTCTGTTTAAACTATCGTCATAAATTTCAATTGAGATAAACAAATCATGATCAAGGGTGTTTTGTACGATTTTCCTTAAGGTTTGCAGGGAGGAAATAGAGGGATTATGGTAAAAGTTGTTATAATATTCAGAGTACTTTGTTGACTCGCTAAACGCTAATTTTTCTGCATAATTATTAATACGATTATGTTCAACAAAATGGACCGTAATTCCAACCAGGATGGAAATTGTGATCCCGCCCAGGATCAGATTTCTAAAAATTATTTTATTAATATTTATCATGATACGTCAACTTTTAGAGCGATTTAGAGATTTGAACTGATTATCCCACATGAATTCTCCATTTGTCGGGTCTAAACACAGCCTGTCAGTGATTAAATGCCGAGTGCTGCAACATCGCCAGGAAAGGTTTTCGAAGATTTGCCAAAGGATATCACCCCCAGGGACCCAACCCCTTCTTCCTTTTACGATAATTTTAGGGCATGATCTGGGGGATGTCAAGAAACACGAAGTTTTACGAAGTTAGTGTACCTACTGGGGGCCTGGAAACACGTTCCAGTGTTCAACGTTCAATGCTTGCCACGGCGTAGTCCTCAGGACAAAGACGGGTCCAAAGATCAATGGGTGGAATGCAGACGCCCTTCGACAAGCTCAGGCCAGGCAGGGTTTTAAAGAAGGGCCAAAAAGGGAAACCCTGAGGATGTGAGGTGCGGTCCCAAGACACGTTGATAATTTGGTTTCTTCTTTTTTTCTTCTTGAATCTTTATACAAATATTTATTGAAGGTAAGAGAAAAATGAAACCATCATCGCATAACAATCACATCCAGCGGACATCAAAAAGCGGCGTTTCACTGCGCTACACTTTGCTCTTTGCTGCCGCTGATGTGAAGCGTTAGGCATACAAAGTTGAAAACTGTTGGCCAGGCGCAGCCGTAAGGCGTTTTCGGTCCCCCT
>BDTG01000024.1 GCA_002897695.1 bacterium BMS3Abin14 | reverse complement strand
CAAGCTGGCGGACGCCGAAGATTGGCTGAAACAAGCGATTGCCGAAAAACCCGACGCCGCAGGTTTTCATGTTCTCCTGGGCATGGTCTATGACCTCAAAGGGGATAAGACAGGGGCAGTCTCTTCCTACCGGAACGCCCTCAAACTGAAGTCCGATTTCACGCCGGCGTTAAACAACCTGGCCTGGGATCTCTCTGAAAGGGGAGACCTTGACGAGGCGCTCCGGCTGGCGACCCATGCGCTGGAGAAATCCCCTGAGGATCCCCTTGTGATGGACACCTACGGCTGGATCCTGTACCGGAAGGGCGAAACCGTTTCGGCGGCCGGGGAACTCAACAAGGCCGTGGAGGCCATGCCCAACCATCCCGAGATCCAGGAGCACCTTGCCGAGGTACTGGAGAAACTGGGGCGAACGACCGAGGCGGCGGAGCACCGGGCGAAAGCGGCAAAGCTGCGCGGGGAGTAGACTCACCCAACCGCTCCTCAAAAAGATCACCTCCCTGATTTTCCCCGCCCTCGCAGGGAGGGGACTAAGGGGAGGGTGGTAATGATCCTGCCCTCACCCCGGCCCTCTCCCAAAGGGAGAGGGAGATCAAGGATAAACAGCAACTTGGGTGAGGGAACGCGTCCTTCTTTGCGAAGTCCCGAGCTCGTCGAGGGACGGCTTTAGCGAGTCAAGTGACGAGCGAGCGTGAGGCCGATTTAAGATTTTCACGGGATCTGATTGATCCGGTTTCCATCCAACCATGCTCTATAGCCAATACATACACTTCGCGGCAGCCATCGTAAGCGGAGCCCTGGCCTACCTCATCATCATGCGCCACCCGCGGTCGCTGGTTCACCGCGTTTTCGCGTTTGCGGTCTTTATCCTCACTCTGGAGTCGCTCTTCAACGGTCTGAGCCTCGGGGCGGCCACACCTGACAGGATTACATTCTGGCAGCAATTGAGGTGGGGCGCCGCCGCCCTGCTGCCTGTCAGCTGGATCACCTTCGGCCTGATCTTCGGACAGAAAGACCCAAAGGGGCAGATCAGGAAATGGTGGTGGATCATCCTGGCGGCCATGGTTATCTACCCGGCTCTGTTGACCCCGATTTTTGGCCCATTTTTCAGCGGCCAGGCCGCCCGGGACTCCGCCGGAAGCCTTCGCATCCCCCTGGCCGGTTCGGGATACACGTTCACAATATTATTCATCCTCGGGATCGTTCTCGTCATGGCCCTTATGGAACGGATTCTTCGCGCCTCGAGGGGGATCAAGCGATGGCAGGTCAAATTTCTCATCCTGGGCATTGTTGCCTACTTCGGGGCACGTATCTTCACAGCCAGTCTGGCCCTCCTTTTCCACAGTGTGAGCCTGGACCTTGAAACGCTCAACGCCGCTGCGCTTATCGTAACCGGGGTTCTTATCATGGGATCTTTTGTCAGGACAAGGGTCCTTCCGGATGAAATGTACATCTCTCCCAGGATGATCCAGGGCTCCATCACCATCACCCTGGTGGGGCTGTACCTTATTGTCATAGGCATTATCGCCAGGTTCGCAGCTCCCATCGGGAGCAGCCTGTCCTTCGATATCATTGCGTTCCTTGTTTTCATGGCGTTTCTCGGTCTTTCCGTTGTCCTCCTGTCTGATCGGATCCGCCAATCCCTGAAGCGCTTCGTCAGCAGGCATTTTCAGCGGCCCACCTATAATTACCGCAACATCTGGGAGGCGTTTACCAGAAGGACATCGGCCATCGTGGAGATCCACAGCCTCTGCAACGAAGCGGCCAAACTGATTTCGGAAACGATCGAGATCCTTTCCGTGAATATTCTTCTAAAAGATAACACCGGGGAAGGATGGCGGCTGTGTGGTTCCACCGCCCACTCGGACATCTCAGGTACCGGGATAGATCGGCTGAGGGAGGGCCTGGACCGGATCGCCGCAAGGACCGCAGGGGAAGACGGCCTCTTTTTCATCCAGAGAAACCCGCCCGGCGAGGGACCTTCCCTGCCTGAAGCGCAGGCGCAATCACTTCTGGACCTGCGAATGAGATATTTTCAACCGCTGGTTGCGGGTGACGAGTTTCTGGGGCTGTTGGCCATGGATGAGAAGGTGGGCTACGGCGACCCGACAACGGAGGAGGAGGATCTCATCAGGACCATGGCGGGCCAGCTTGCCGGCGGCATCCGGAACATCAGGCTATCCGATCAGCTCCGGGAGGCAAAACAGATGGAGACCCTGCAGACCTTCTCCGCCTTCTTTGTCCACGATCTGAAAAACCTGTCATCCAAACTGTCCATGACCCTGCAGAACCTGCCGCAGCATTTCGACAATCCCGAGTTCCGGGAGGATTCCCTTCGTCTGATCTCCCAGAGTGTGGGCAAGATAAACGACATGACCTCCCGCATGACCCTTCTCAGGGAAAAAGTGCACATGGAGCCCCGTCCCACTGACCTTAACGAACTGGTCAAGTCGACCCTGGCGGATCTTGCCGGGACCATCAAATCACACATCGATACCGACTGTTCGCCCCTCCCGGAGACGGCCGTAGATCCTGAGCAGATTGCCAAGGTCCTGACGAACCTCATCCTGAACGCCAACGAGGCCAACGGGAACGGGGGGGGAATCAGGGTAAGTACCTGCCGGAAGGATGGATGGATCGTTCTCTCCGTGAGTGACGACGGGTGCGGGATATCGGCGGAGTATATGGAAACCTCACTTTTCAGGCCGTTCAAGACCACCAAGAAACATGGCCTGGGCATCGGCCTTTACCACTCCCGGACCATCGTGGAGGCCCACCATGGCCGGATCGAGGCGGAAAGCCGTGAAGGGGTTGGAAGCACTTTCCGCGTGTTTCTTCCCATTGGGGAGTAAAATCATGCCTCACGCTCGTTCGTCCCGCCATTCGTCTTCGCTTGAGCTATGACAGGACAGGCAAGCGGGACTCACTAAAGCCGCAAAGAACGCCAAGAAGGACGCGTTCCTGCTTCCAACAGGACATTTCCTTACTCTTCTTCCCCCTTGAGGGGGGAAGACCGAGATGGGGGTGAATCTATCACCCTCCCCTTAGTCCCCTCCCCTCAAGGGAGGGGAAAATCAGGGAGGTGACCTTTTTGAGGAGCGGTTGGGTGAGGGAAATGCTTTCCTGATGTATGATATATCCCCTAACCAAACCTCTCCCTTCGGGCCTGACCTGCCTGCCCACCGTAGCTTTATGCGAAGGTGGGAGCCTGCCGAAGGGGAGAGGGATTTCTCTGAAATCAGCTGATTGAGACCATTCAGGTGGAGATGAAAACTTGCTTTCATCGCAAACTGATATGTCTCAACAGCTTTGATGAGGGGATGCGCTTAACTTTGCGTTCTTTGCGTGAGATGGCCTTGATTAGGGAGAACCTGCAACATGGCAACTGACCTGACAAAGGATAAACCAAAACTTCTCATCGTCGAGGACGACGATGACCTCCGGACCCAGATGAAGTGGGGGCTTGCAAAGGACTACCAGGTCCTGGAAGCCATGGACAAAAAAAGCGCCCTGCAGGCCATGGCGGAAGGGGCGCCGCAGGTCGCAACGCTTGACCTTGGTCTGCCCCCGGACCAGGATGGAATAAGTGAAGGCTTTGGAACCCTTTCCGAGATCCTGGAGGCCGACCCCGGTGCAAAGGTTATTATCATAACAGGCAGGGACGAAAGGAAGAACGCCTTAAAAGCCCTTGAAGCCGGCGCTTACGACTTCCTGGCCAAACCTGTCAACCTGGATGATCTGAGGATCATACTCCAGAGGGCCTTCTATATATCCAACCTGGAAAGGGATTACCGGGAGCTGAAAAGCCGGGCGGTCACAGAACCGTTCGAGAGTATGCTGGGGACAAGCCCGCAGATCAGCAACGTCTACGAGAAGATCCGAAAAGTCGCGCCCACCGGGGTTCCCGTCATGATCGTCGGGGAGAGCGGAACGGGGAAGGAGCTGACGGCACGGGCCATCCACAACCTCAGCGACCGGAAGAACGGTCCATTCATCCCCATCAACTGCGGCGCCATACCCGAGAACCTCCTGGAAAGCGAACTGTTCGGTCATGAAAAGGGCTCCTTCACCGGCGCCCACGTCCAGAGAAAAGGCAGGATCGAGCTCGCCAGGGGCGGCACCCTCTTCCTCGATGAAATAGGGGAACTGCCCCACGCCCTTCAGGTAAAGATCCTGCGGTATCTCCAGGACCAGGTGATCGAACGGGTGGGAGGCAGGGAAAAGATATCGGTGGACGCCCGGATCGTCGCCGCCACAAACAGGAATCTGGAGGAGGCCATGGGTGAGGGCCAGTTCCGCGAGGACCTCTACTACCGCCTGAGCGTTGTGACGGTCAAGATACCGCCCTTAAGGGAACGGGAAGGGGATATCCTCATGCTGGCCAGATTTTTCCTCCATCGGTTTTCCTCGGATAGAACCGGAAAACCGATGAGTCTTACGGCCTCCGCTGAAAAGGCCCTCGACTCGTACGATTGGCCCGGGAACATCCGTGAGATGGAGAATCGGGTCAGGCGAGCGATAATCATGGCCGACGGACAGAGGATCAAGCCCATGGACCTGGAACTGGATGCATCCGGGACACGGAAACACAGGGGAAGGACACTGAAGGAAGCCCGGCAGAACCTGGAGAGGGAAATAATAACGGACACCATTAAGGCGAAGAAAGGGAACCTCTCCCGGGTGGCCATGGAACTGGACATCAGCCGCCCTGCTCTGTATGACCTGCTCAGGAAACTGGAGATAAAGAGTAAAAAGCCGGAGAATTGATTTATTCAT
>BDTG01000023.1 GCA_002897695.1 bacterium BMS3Abin14 | reverse complement strand
GGGATCTTCATGCCGCCTGGAAGACCACCCGGCATTCCTGCGGGCATGGCGAACTTCTGGTAGCCTTTCGGCACTTCGAAGAGGGACGGATTCTGGCTGCCCACCTTGAGTTCAGAAAGTTCCGTTTTCACCGTCATTGACCGTCCACCGCTCGTAGTCGTCATGTCGTTTTTTACGAGTATTTCATCTGCGGTGAGCCAGGAAAAGCCTGTGAACCTGTTTCCCTCTTGATCCTCGGCAACAGTTTTGTATTTTATGGTTGTCATGCCTTTAATGGTCTCCTTGCCCAGCTTTTTCCTCTCCAGGTATTTAAGGTCGGCGCTTCCGCCCGGAGCCGCTGTTATAGGCTTTTCCATGTACATGTGCTGCTGCGGCATGAGGACCCACATGACCCCCTTGTCGAAACGCAGGATCTGGACAGCTCCCTGCATTTCCATGCGCTTCATGCCGGGCATGACGAAGACCCTCGCTTCCATGTTACCCCGTGGTGTGCTTATGCGTTCAATAGCGCTGTACTGGGCGGTTGATTCACCAGCCTGAATGGAAGGGGCGGCCAGAACCGCGCAAAATCCGATCAACAACGTAAAAAGAACGATCTTTTTCATCATTTCCTCCGTTCGCAAAATTATTCGGGGTAGTGGGGTCGGACCTCAAGGATTTGCTCCACCGTCAGCGGGGGAGAATACCGTCGACCATCACGATGCGCCCACCGAACATATGTATTCTGATACCGCTCTTATCCTTGTATATTCCGTCAGGAAGCACCATCGTGCGTCCATCGGACAAAGGAAACAGAAGTCTCCCAGTCCCATCGGTCCCTACAGAGGGATCCCGTATGGGCCGTTTTTGAAGATTGCGACATGTGCCTACTATGATCCCTCTGGTTCCGGCGCCGCGGGCGGTTCCCACTATTATCCCTTTCGGGCCGGTTTCTCGGGTTGTTCTCGCTACTGTCCGCCTTTTTCCCGGTGCTTGCATTCTCGGTGTTACAGCCTTGACACGTTGCGGGGGTAGCTTCTGAACGCGTGCTGAACTCACCGTACGTTCACCGATTAGCGGCTCTCTGTTCACGATGCGCGGTTTCGCCCATGTCAGCGGAACCGGATCGGTTGCATTCGCAGGTTGTGCAGCGCTGGATGCAGAAGCCGTTCTGGGCGTTTGCGTGCAAATTCGCTGCTGCGACGACGAAGTGGTTCCCTGGCTTGTTCCACCAAGAGCCATGGAGTGGTTAAGTGGAGGGCAGTCAACACCACGGGTACAAGTGCTGCCCAGGAGAACTCGCGGCGCAGGTCCGGTGGGAGGCTGGGCTGGTACCGTTTCAGGGCAGTGAACGAGTGCGGTGGCCGTGCCTGCGCTCACCTCCCGGACCAGACGGTCTTTCTTGTCGTACAGGCTTATCTTGAGCGGTCGTTCAATTGTTATGTCTACCGGGCCCTTGTCCTTACACACGCTGTAAAGATTCCCCTCAGAAAAAGGAATAGAGAGCACTTTTAGGTTGTCAAATCTGCAGGCGGGGTTGGGAAGTCCCATCAAGCTGCTGGCTCCTGTCGATCGAATAAAATGGATCTTCCTGGTGCAAATTCCCGATTTTGTCCGGCTCACTTGAGCCCAGACAACGAAGTCGTGAGGCGAAAACGATCCATCTTCGCAGTAGGAAAATTCCTGACTGTATGGCAGCAAGGTTACCGAGACAGTCTCACGGTTGTCTTGATAAACAACTTCGGCAGCAGCCCGGGTAGCGCTCAAAGCTGTTACAGCAAGCAAAACGACCCCCAAAACGATAACCGGGATTGAAGTCAGTCCTCTTTTAATTAGTGTTTTCATGTATCATCCCTCCTTTTTTGACAGAGTCGCAAAAAGTCCATTCGTGGCTTTTTGTTTTTGGCGGCGGGCTCCGGGTTAAATGCGAAGCGCAGCTGGTTCACGGCGAAGCCGAGCGCTTAAACCCGGAAGCCGTCGCTTGCCCCCCATCGCTGGTGTTGGCCAGAACCGGTGCAAGAGGACCTACACCCTCGCCCCGCACTCCCTCACCGGGATCCAGCTCGACCTCCACGATCTGCATGTCGTTCCCGTGGATTTTGTAGTCAATTACATCTGACATTAATTCTCCTTTTGTAGGAGTGGGGCCGGAGCTCAAGACTTTATGACAAATGCATTTTTTATGGGCAACGTACCTTGATCAATGTCGTCCCGCTACCTTCATCGAATTGAGCACTTTCGCCGGGTCTTAACGTGGAGCTACGCTTTTTACCCTTCGTCCAGTCGTCTAGGCCGGCACCCGTCATATTGATCCCCGGAAGCCGTACGAGAAATTCCACGGAATTATTTTTATTGAGATTCTGCAGTAATATAAGCTCCGGCAGGTACATGGCCTTGTAATCGCCTTTTTCCAAGACAATATAATTTGATATGTATGGACCACCGTTAGCCATAGCAGCAGCCAACTCGTCTTCGGATGGCAAAATCACTGTCCCAAAGCCGGCGGTCTGCATCCCCAATTCAGAATAGGCAGGGTTCGTGTATTCTAGGTAAAGAACACACTCATCCTGCGCGATACTCATGGGTGTTTCTGCTTGCCTGTCTACCTGCCCGTCTGCCTGCCTGTCTACCTGCTCGATCGTAGGCTGGGATACACGCTGTTGCATGGGAGTTAAAACAGTGGAACTCGATGTGGTCCTGGGGGTCGTTCGTGTTCGTATACCTGGCTGTGTTAGCTGCACTGTCTGCGCGGTGTTGACGGCTGGCTGCGAGGCGATAGGCTGTCTGGGCTGCTGGACACGCAACTTGTTGGTAGTAGTTGCTCCGCCCCAGGTGGGCAGGCTGCCGGCGGAAGCCCATGTGCTGTTCAACAGAATGGCCGCGAAAACAAAAACGGCAATTACAGATTGAGATGTGAAAGACCTCATTTCTTTTACCATATCTCCTCCGTGATCTATTTTTCGGGCATGTAGTACACTTCGATAAGTGTTCGGCTTTCAGGCACAAGCTTCCTGAACCACTCACCACCACCGCCCAGTTGCGAAAAGCTGGCAACCCACACATGGGGCTCCTTCATAGCCCCGGAATTAACTTCGACTTCACCGGCCTTGGCCCAGTGAGTATCCTCGTTTGAATAAGTCTTCTTATTCCAGCCTGTAAGATTCTTTGAATAGAAATCGTGTACTTTCTCGAAAGTGTCCTCGCTTACCAACTGAACGCTGGCAAGACCGATGTACTCAGAACGCCCAACCCGCGCACGTCCAAGCAGTTTAACGACCACCGCCCCCGGGTATGCTGGTGCAGCTAACTCGGATGCGTCCGGGATATTCTCCTTGATCACAATCGGCCACTGTTCCGTCATCTCCGCCATTTCCCTGGAGGTGTCTGGAAAGAACTCCTTGTAGCGGGCGTCCGGAACCTCAACCCCTGGAGCAAACGGCTCGGCGTATGCCAGCGCGCTGCCCAGGAGAAAGCTCATGGCAACAACAATTGCTAAAGTGGCTTTTGACAGGAAATTATTCATGTTTTTTCTCCCTACGCAATAAGTGGGGCCGAACCTCAGCGATTAACCAGCCTATGGATGAACCGTACCGTCAGGCATGATCGCGCCCGATAATTTGTACCCATGCCTCTCGCCCTCCAATTTGCCCTCATACGTAATATTTGGATCCTTGTCCTTCTCTTCAAAAGTATCCAGATTTGAGCCTGAAAGATTGCTGTTTCTGAAATCACTACCATAGAGCCGGACACTGCTGAAATCAGCATTGCGGAAGTTCACGCTGCGAAGATCAAGGGGCTTTACAAAACCATTCTGACATGTGGAAGGTTGGTAAGAATTTCGGGGATGAAGAATAAGAGAACACTCCCAAATGGCGGTCAAGTTGGAACCGGTAAAGTTGGCACCGTTAAGCTGGGTGGAAGGAGTAAACACGCTATGGGACAAATCAGAACCCTGAAAATTAGCCATCCTCAGGTCCACCGATTTGAACTCTGAGTTTATAAGTCCGGACTGCTCCAGATTTGCCTGGTAGAAGCTGGCATCGTGAATTTTTGAATAATTCATCTCCACGTTAGACATACTGGCCTGCTTGAAATTCGACCCACTAATAAAACTGCCTGCCAGTTTTGAAGAATCGAGCCTTGCCTTTTCTGCATTAACTCCGTTAAAAAACGATTCTCTCAGATCACTTCCGACGAAACTGGCCTCTGTCAGGTTGTTTTTCGAAAAAACGGAATTTCTTAACATGGCCCCGTCAAAAATGGCCCGCAACATATTTGTTCCCTTGAAAACCTCTTTATACAAATAAGCCCGTGAAAAATCCGTATCTACAGCCATGGCATTGGTAAAATCCAGGCGAGGTTCCACCAGGGAGTTGCCTCTATCCGCCAAACGCCCACTAGGCCCCATATACCCTGACTCAGTTGCTATGAACTTTGCCCCTGTTAATGTGGCGTTGGAGAAATCAATCTCACGTAGAAGAGCATTGGAAAAATCCGCCAGGGAAAGATCCGCCCCGACGAATTTTGCGGCCGAAATGCTGGCATTCTCAAATGAATCCCTAACCAGATAGGCGTTGGAAAAATCCGAGAGGTGGATGGAAATACCAGAAAAATTGGTGCCCGCAAAGGTTCCTCCGGAAAAATCTGCACCAAGGCCAGAGCTAAACGTTCTAAGTTTCCTGAAATCCAGGCCGTCAAAATGCGCATTCTTCAGGGAACCGGCCAAACCCAAATTGTTGATAATCGCTCCTCTGAAATCCGCGCCGTTTGCTTTCTCAATGATCGTATTACTTAAATTGGTACGGTTCAGCCTGGCGTTTGTAAAATTCGCGGCTACAGCGTCCGCTCCTGTCATGTCGGCATCTTCGAGAAAAGCCCCCGTAAAATCAGCTCCAAGAAGATCAACTCCGGACAGATTCGCACCCCGGAGGTTGGCTCCTTTGAAATCAACACGGTACAGAAATGCGCCTCTCAAATCGGTGCAGTGGAGGTCGGCTCCCGGAGCGGATCTAGGGGTGAATGTTGCCAACTGATAGGGAAGGTATCTGGGGGGGGCGGTAAGACGGTCGACATCAGGGGTCTGCCTGTAGCCGGAGCAGGTGGTAACCGGAGCGATGGCGGGAAGCTGTGGGCCGAAGCCGGAAGCCCTTCTCTCCTCAACCTGGCCGAGAGCTTTCGGCTGAAAGTTTATCCCTCTGTTGGAAAAACCGGTGCGTGGGGTCACCATGGACCGGGCCTTTGGTTGGAAGGACCGGGGCCGCTGCGTGGGGGTAATTACCGTGGCGCCCGAACTGGTTCCAGAAGTTGTTCCAGGTGCTGTCCAGGTGCCGGGCTGAGGGATCTGCACTGACAAGGCAACGTTGGCAGCCGGCTGTGAGACGATCGTCGGTTGGGACCGCTGTATCGGCTGGGGTTGATTGGTGGTCGTCTGACCTCCCCATGTGGGCAGGTTGGCGGCCGATGCCCACTGGCTGCCCAGCAATACAGCGGCGGCGGCAAGAACAGCAAAAACAGTTTTAGACATGGAAACTTTCATTTTTATCCTCCTGTGCCCCTGTCCAGCTACCGGCACCTTCGCAACTGAAAACCCTTTTCTCTCGCCCGCTCGTTCAGGTTAACCCTTTCCCCCTCACCTCAATCCTCTCCCTCCAGGGGAGAGGAAGAGTAATAACATTGGCCGTTTGGCATCATGGTCCCTGGCGCCTTACGGCCGGAGCTATTTGGGCGGCACGACGATCATGATCTCGGTGGTCATGTTCTTGGCAACGCCGAACCATGAGGGGAGATTCTTATTCTCCTTCACCGAGACCTGCTGCTTGCCCATGTAGGCGGCAGGCCCGCCGCCGGGTTTCCCGTCGTACAGAATCCAGCTTCCGTATTCGGCGTTAAGTGCCCAGGCTGGGAATTTTCCTTTATAGAACGCACGCACATCCTCCACCGGCGCCGAACTGGCGAAACGGGCGCCTATTTCACCACCCAGGCCGCCATTGAGGAATTCAGCTCCCTTGTAGAGGGGGATCCCCGCCTCTTTCAGTATCTTCACATCCTTTGCCGGCAGGTCTGCCGCCAAGGCGATTCCCGCCGAAAAGATCAGCGGCAAACAGATCGTCAATGTAAAAATCATCGTTCTTTTCATAACGTTTGTCTCCTTTAGAATTTCACCAGTTACTTGGGGATCCGGATTGTTATTTCTACCTCCGTATCATCGGGGATCTCATGTTTAGCCTCGGCAAAGATGTACGGTTTTGACGAAAGGTCTTTTGCCACCATGCCTTTGGGCCCCTTGTAGAGGACCTTGGAGCCGTTCAACACGAGCACCGACCAGCCGGAGAGCTTCTTCTCATACCAGGCCATGATCTTATCCGGGGAATCCGTGGTGCTAAACCAGAGCACCGTAGCGATTTCATTATCCCCCGTTGTGTAGGTGGACCCCGGGTACACCGGAACCCCGGTGCTTTTAAGGATTTTCTGCTGGGCAGCGGAAAGGTCCTCTGCGTTTGCTGACAATGGCACAGCGGCCACCGTCACCACGGCAAGCAGGATTAGCGCCAACATTACCTTCTTCATAATCGTTACCTCCTCGACCAATCTCATCCAGGTCAGCTAATGCGGCAGTCTATTAAGTCTGCCCAGATCCAGGGAGTTTTTCAGGTAACCTTCCACGCTGTCCCTGTCCCCGTAGAGGTTTACCCGGACCACCATGGCGCGCAGGTGCTTGGCAGGCGACTGGATGCTTTCAGGAAAAATGACCTTCCAGTTCTTCCGATCCAGTTCACTGACATCCCAGGCGCCTAAATAGAATGTATAGCTGAGATAATCCTCCTTACCCTTGTCGACACGGAAGGCGTGGGTCACACCTGACATCGGCATGTCGTACTCTTTGCCGATGTGCTCGCCCTCCCCGTTTATGATCACCTGGATGTAAAATTTGGTGGGTTTTTCCAGTGGAGTTATCGGGGTAACCCCTGCGGCCTGGCCCATGGGCCCCGCTGTCATCTGGGCCTGCATCATCACAGCAAGCTGCTGCTGGAGCTGCTCCGACTTCTGCGTGTCACCGCTCATGGCGGCGTTCATCATCTCCTGTTGGAGCTCCTGAGCGGACTTTTCCTCAACGGCTTGTTTTTTCTGGGCCGCTGTGATGCGTTTGAAGCTGAGCTGCATGTTGATCTCCATGGGGAAGTTACGGGCTCTTTCGTAAATCAACACCTGTTTTCCTTCCCGAACCGTGTTACCCGATGCGGTGACACTCACATTCCGATTCCAGCCTTCCAGGGGAGGCACGGCCGCCTTGACCTGATCGACAACGCGATTGATGAACTGCATCTCGGCGGCGGTTGCCGGTAAGTCCTCGGCGTCGTCGATGGGGTCGGCGACGGCTGCCGCCGACAGGAAAAGCAACATAGTCGGAACCAGCAGAAAAACCTTCCAATGTATTTTCACCTCAAGCCCCTCTTCTCAAATCCCGGCCATATGGCCGGGGGGTTAACAGATATTTTTTACTTAACTA
>BDTG01000022.1 GCA_002897695.1 bacterium BMS3Abin14 | reverse complement strand
GTCGGGCTCGCTGACCGAGATCGCGATGGTTGACGAATCTTCCGATCCTTCAAACCGGACATTGTCTATAACCGGCGCATGTGAAACTGCCGGGTTCGGTGGAAGCCTGTAGGTATCATAATTATTCTGCCCGCTCAGGGCATTGATGCCCAGAGGAAAGTAGATGTAGCCGGTAGCGTAGATGTGAATCCCGTAATCTCCACCCTGGTCCACCTTAACCGAGAATCGTCCTTCCCTGTCGATGAGGCCGCCGTACCGAAAATCTTTTCCATACAGGCGGCCTTTTTCGATGAGGATGACGCCTGCGACCGGTCCATCATCGGCGGCTGTGACCAGACCGCTTATGACGGTTTTTTCCGTTTGGCTGCGATCTCCGGAATCCGCGGCCAAGGCGGATCGTGGGGGAAGGGACGAGAATGCGGCGGCGAGGAAGAAAAGTAGAAACAGGGTAACAATAACCGGTCTGGCCATGGGTCACTTTCCCCCTGAAGATTCTGGTGGCGACCCATCCGCAGGCGTTCCGGGCCTTAAGAGCCTCCTCGACGCCAGCCGGGCCAGATAGGCCGAGATGTCGGTCACGTCCTCCGGATCCAGACTCAGGTGATACTTGACCTCATGCCACAGGAGAAAGGTTTTCAGGGAAACAACCTTCCTGGTGTTGACGTCGTAGCGCGGAAAGGTTGTGAACGAGTCACCCATGGAGGTTTTTTCCGGCTCAGTTGCTCGCGGCCTTGGCGAATGGCAACTGGAGCAGGAGGAAGGACCCCTTCGCTTAAACAGGATTCTCCCTCTTGCCACCGCTTCTTCGAGTTTGGCGCGGTCCTGAGATGGAGGCCTGCCGGCACCGGAAAATCCGGGAGTTACAGGCTGTCCATCCCCCCACCAGGCTATGCAGGCAACCAGGTCATCGACCATCTTCATGCAGCTGGATTCGGACAGATCGGTGTGCCGTTCAAGCGCCTCGAGTACTACGTCACTCAGGGATTTTACCGCGTATGGTGTGCCGTCAAAAACCTGGACCTTGGGATATGCTCCAGCCCACGCAGCCATCTCCTCATAGGAACGATGGCAGTTGATGCATGCCACCCCGTCTTTCGCGTAGCTGGTCTGAAAACTGCGCCAGCCCCTCAGTACACTGGAACGATAATGGGGCTCGAGCCCGTTGAGACCACGCGGGCCCAAATTGACATTGCCCCCCTCTCCAAAGGATGAAGATGGGAACAGGAGAGCAACGGTCAATACGCAGAACAAAAGCCGATTCATCGAATTCCGGCTCCTTGACTCTTGCCTTCTTCGGGCGGTCAGCCCGGCGCAATACGTCGGCGACGGGGGTCCCGGAGGCTCCTGTCGCCGGTTACTTCACAGCCGCAGGCCCGGCCTTACTTGACGGGTCCGGTGAATACCCAGTCGTTCATGATTTTGGCCTGATGACAGTTGGTGCACCCCGCCACCTTTCCCTCCGCCATTATCTTTCCGTTCCCGCCGTACTTGGCCCAGAACCAGTCGCCGGCATCAGCGTTATACCCATTGATGCGATACATGACCGTTACAGCTCCGAGCATCTTCTTGGGGGAGTAGTTCTCCTTTACGATGAAAGTACCGTCGGGGAAGGATCCGGATTTGTCCTTGATAGTCTTCAACGCCCCGGGAGAAACATAGGTGGTCAGGAGTGCTCCATGGGGATGCTGTCCCTTGTAGAACTTGCCCTTGTCGGGCCAGAGAGCCCAGCCATGGTAAGGCTTTACCTTCGTGATATAGTTCCATACCGCCTTGCCGTCAGGACCAGGCAGATCGGCGCTGCCGGCAGCAGCCAAAAGCGGAAGGCCGACCAACGATACGATCGCCAGCAGTAGCAACAGGTTCCTGATCTTTTTCATCTTTTACCTCCTTGGGTTCACAGGTCCCCCCCCCGGGGGGGGATTCATATTCCCCACAATCTCCGTCGTATCATCCCGTGCCTTACAGTCTGCAATGAATTCTCCCGGAGAATTATCACACAAAAATAACGTCTATTTGGTAGGGGTCACTATTTTACGGAAGATGATGTGCCGGTTAACTTCGCGACAGGAAGATGTTTTTCGACAGGATCTGTTTTTTCAGGCCGGTGAATCCAGGACCTCCCGGATGGTTCTTCCCAAAGTTTCCAAATTAAAAGGCTTTTGAACAAAGTTAACCCCCTTCTCCAGAATCGACCGATGGGCCACGACGTCGACCGTGTAGCCTGACATGAAGATTGTCCCGATCCCGGGGAAAAAGGCTTTTACCCTATCCGCAAGTTCCTTCCCGTTCATCGAGGGCATGACGACATCCGTGAGAAGAAGGTCTATTCCGGTCTCCTGTTTTTCGCAAAGTTCAATTGCGTCTTCGGGGCTACCGGCGCCCAGGATGTGGTACCCGTACGTTCCCAGGGCTTCCTTTATGAATTCAAGTATCAGTTCTTCGTCCTCGACGACCAGGATGGTTTCATTCCCGGTTATTAATTCCGGCTCGACAGTCTCCCCGATGGCCTCGGGAGCCGACTCAAACCTGGGGAAGTAGATCCTGAACGTTGTTCCCTTGCCCACCTCGGAGTAGACATTGATGAATCCGTCGTTCTGCCTGACGATCCCGTAAACGGTTGCCAAGCCCAGGCCGGTACCGGATCCGCGTTCCTTCGTGGTAAAGAAGGGCTCGAATATTTTCCCCATGACCTCCTTGGTCATGCCGAATCCGTTGTCAGTGAAGGCCATCATCACGTAGTCTCCGGGGGAGAAATCAGGCCTGCTGTCGGAATAGGATTCGTCAAGAGAAATGTTGCTCGTTTCAATTATGATCTCTCCAGTATCCTGGATGGCATCCCGGCTGTTGATGGCCAGATTTGTCAATATCTGGTCAAACTGGACCGGGTCGAGGTTGACCGTCCAGAGGCTGTCGCCTGGAATATGGGTAAAACCTATGTTCTCACCGACAAGTTTCCGGAGAAACCCGACAGTGTCCCCGATTTTCAGATTCAGGTCGAGGGAACGGGGGGATATGACCTGTTGTCTGGAAAATGCCAGCAGCTGCCTGGTAAGATCCGCAGATCGACTGGCCGCCTCACAAACCTGGGTAAGAGTCCTGAAAAGGGGGTGGGAATGATCCAGTTTGGAGAGGGCCATTTCCGTGAGGCCGGTGATCACAGTCAGCATGTTGTTAAAATCGTGAGCCACCCCTCCGGCGAGACGGCCCACCGATTCCATCTTCTGGGCCTGGAGCAGCTGCTCCTCAACGACAACATTTCTGGCCTCGGTCTCCTTCCTTTCGGTTATGTCGAGAACTGTGCCGAAAAGGGTCTCCGGTTTTCCGTTTTCGTCCCGGACAACCGGTACGGCCTGTGCCCTGACCCAGCGCTCGCTGCCGTCGGGCCGCACAATTCGGTGTTCTTCGTCGTATTCACTTTCACCCCTGACCGTTTTTCCGAGTCCCTCCCGAACGCGTTTTTGATCGTCCGGGTGAACGGCGTTTGCAACCAGTTTCTGAGTGGCCCTCATCGTACCCTTCTCGATCCCGAAGATGTGGTAGATCTCGTCCGAAAGAACAGCCTCGTCAGTTTTCAGATCCCAGTCAATAAACCCAAGCCCGGCAAATCGCTGTGCCCGGAGGAGGCATTCGTTGAGTGTCTCGATCTCCACATCCCTTCCGGCACGTTCAAGGGCAAGGGAGATGTTTCCAACAACGTCAACCAGCAGTTCAACCTCCTCATCGTTGAAAAAGTCCGGCTCATCGGCATAAAAGTTGACAATCCATCGAATCTTGTCCTGTGCCTCCAGGGGGAATGCCGCCGAGGAGCCGAAGCCATGCCGCAAGGCATTACCCCTCCAGGGTGCCATTTTAGGATCGGATGCGATCCGGTTGCAGATCACAGGGCGCCCTTCCCTCAGGGCCGTCCCGGTGGGACCTTGTCCCCGGGGCCCTTCGTCGAGGGCGATATTGACCTGTTCAAGGTGTTCAGTTGTGGTGTCCGAGGAGGCGACGATCTTGACGAACTCCTTTTTCTCGTCTGGCATTCCGACCCAGACCATCTGAAAACCGCCCTCCTCAACAGCAAGGCGACACATCTCCCGGAAAAGCTTCAGGGGGTCCCGGAGTTGGACAACGGCATGGTTGATCCGGGTTGTCGCACGGTAGAGCCTTTGAAGCCTTTCAGCCCGCTCTTCAGTGGCCTTGCGTCTGGTAATGTCCATGAGGGTCCCAACGAAAACTTCAACGTCCCCGGCGGCCCCGATGACCGGATAAAAGAGTTCGTGTGTATGGACAACTGTACCGTCGGGGTGGACCCATCGGTATTCCTGGTGAAACACACCGCGATTCTCCACGGCCCTGTTCCACTCCGTTACCACCCGCTCGCGGTCATCGGGGTGAATGAACGGAGCCCAGTCAAGAGAGAGGGCCTCTTCCGGCGACAGCCCTAATATTTCGGAGCCTCTTGGATTGATGTAGATGCAATGTCCCTGGGGATCATCCAGAAAAAGGCCTATCGGTGAGAACTTCGCGAGCATCAGGAATTTTTTTTCGGGGCTTTCCAGATCCACATCCGAAAATCCGGGACGGCTTCCAGGCTCACCGGCAGGATGCTTCTCGATCTTTTTATCCATGGCAAAACTTCCCCAATACTCGATCCCTGCCCCGAAACAGCACCACCCCCAACTCATGGGCTATTCCGGCGACAGGCCCCAAATCGATACCATTGTCTGGTCATTCTGTGGGCACGGAAAACCCCATGGCCATAAGTATAGTCGCGATCGAGGGGAAAGAACAGCCCGGAGTGCGGATGTTGGAAAGGCCGGTAGTGGGCCTGCGAGCGTTATGACGCTGAATCCGGATAAGGGAAAAGGTGGTCGGAAAGTTGGGAGACGAGCATCCCCGAGAGGATGATAACGCAACCGGCGAGGGCGCGGAAGGAAAGGGTCTCGCCAAGGAGTATCCATCCTCCGATGGCCGCGAAGGCCCCCTCAAGGGTAAGGATAATAGATGCGTGGGCCGGCGGGGCGTGGCGCTGGGCGACGACCTGGAGGGTGTAGGCGATCCCCACTGAGGCCAGCCCCCCGTAGAGAATGGGAACGGCCGCCTGGAGGATGCCGGCAACCGCAACTGTTTCCAGGGCGAAGGCGACGAAAATGCTTAGCAGGGCGCAGACGGCGTACTGGACTGAAGCCAGGACGAGGGCATCCATCCTGGGCGACATCCAGCCGATGATAAGGACGTGCCCGGCCCAGAAGAAGGCGCTACCGAGGACCAGAAGGTCGCCCCTCGACATGGTGAAGGCGCCCGTGACGCTTAGCAGGTAAAGGCCTGTCAACGCCAGGACGGCGCCAAGCCATGTCCCGGAAGATGTCCTCTGGCCCCACCTGTAGCCGATGATGGGCACAATGATCACGTAAAGCCCGGTGATGAAACCGGCCTTTCCCGCTGTGGTGTAGACAAGTCCCATCTGCTGGAGGGATGCCCCGGCGAAGAGGACCAGGCCGGCCGGCGCCCCGTACCAGAGGGCCCCTCTTTTCGAGGGGGATTGCTCTTCGGGAGATGCCCCGTTTTTCCGCACTCTCCAGAAAAAGATAAGCGGGAGGAGGGAAACGCTTCCCAGGGCGAAGCGGACGCCGTTAAAGGTGAACGGTCCCACGTAATCCATTCCGACGCGCTGGGCCACGAATGCGAATCCCCAGATCGCTGCGGTCAAAATCAGCAGGATGTCGGACCTGGCGGCCTCTTTTTTCATGTAGAATATCCCCTCACGCCTGTCTGATGAAAGGCAATATCAATAGACTGGTTTTTCAGGACAGACAAGATATTTCTGCCGGATGCCGATACCTACCCGTCAACGCAGGCACTGAAACAGGCCCATGCACCACAGACAGCTTCCGCAGGGTTCTCCATTTACGTGGCAATCCTGCTCAAACTGTTCGGTCTGGATGTAGTCGCATGGAGCCAGGGTGCAGGCGTAACAGAAGGGATAGTCGTAGCTGAGGACGCTACGACGGAAGGCGCTGAATTCGGGGCTGTTCCAGATCTGCAGCAGAGTCTGCTCGCCGACCAGACCGAAACTGCGGGCCTGAACCTGCTGCTCCCAGCCGCTGGCGTGGCAACTGCAGCTATGCCAGAGGAAATAGCAGGGATGTACCTGTCCGTCCCAGTTTATGAAGGCGCTGCCGTCTTCGACGAAATCGCAGCGCCGCTGCGCTTTGGGAATTACTCCAGGCAGTCGCAGATCGAGGCCAAGATCGGCGGCAACCTGTTCGGCCTCGGCAAAGGTCGTCTCAACCCGATCGAGCCAGGCGCGGTCAATCAGCAGCAGCTTTTTCAGGTTGAAAAAGATCCCCAACTGCTCCGCCTCACGCCTCATGGCCGCAACCAGATTGATAACCTGTTCCTCCTCTTCGGTACGGGAGTATTTCCAGGCGAGATGGTAGTAGCGGCCAAGGTCGATCCCTGTATCCTGACCCTTCTGCCTCCAGCGGTCAAAAAACTGCAGGGCCACTTCGGTGGAGTCGGGATATGCGACGTCGCTGCGGCTGTTTTCGGCATAGGGAAGCAGGTGACTGACCAGGGCAAAACGCGCTCCCTCCCTGGCCGCCCAACGCAGGGTGTCGCAAAGCTGATCGAGATTCTGCCGCATGACGACAAACTCGATGCCGAATTGCAGCCCTGGTCGTTTCAATTTTGCCTGGCGCAGGGCGGAAAAGGCCGCCTCCAGCGCCTGCAGTTCGCCTCCCTCGCGCAGGGAGCGAAAGGTCTCCGGTGAGCTGGCATCAACGGACAGGCAGACTCGGTCAAGACCCGCTGCAGCCAGGGCACGAGCACGCGGCGCATCCAGGAGCAGGCCGTTACTTTGAAAACCGATCCAGCCGGTTGGCGGCATCTGCCTCCGGGCCTGACTGATGAAGTTTTCGAGCTGTGGGTGAAGCAGTGGTTCACCGAGGCCGTTGAGGACCAGCGCTTCAAGTGACCCCATGGCCGGCAGTAGAGCGGCGAAGGTTGCGGCGGAAATATCCCCCTCAGCGGCTAATATTCCGGGGCTCTGTTTGACACACATGGCGCAGCTGAAATTACAGCGGGAGGTGGTCTCGACAAACAGTTTGGTCGGCCGGTCACGTAATCCCGGATTTTGCGGTTCTGTCGGCAAGGTGGTCAATGTCGGTTGCATGAAGCCTCCCTTTCTTTGCTTTCCAGTATACCGGGAGGATATGGGGAAGGTAAAGGACTCACAGAAGATCCGATGGATATTCCAAAAAATGGTTGAAGCCTCTCTGAAGAGAAGATATTATCATTGTGTAAGATCTCAGGTAGTTCCCGAGCCTGACCGCCTGTCGGACTTGATCTCACGGTGGCTGGCCAATGGGTCCGGCGGGAAACGGCCGGGCCTCCCGGATGGAAAGGGGCGTCTGTGGTCAACCCGTGCGAGAGGAGAACAGTGATGGATAAGATTCTTAGAATCGACATGCGTGACTTGAGTCAAAAGGTCGAGCCGCTTGGTGATCTGGCCGGCCTTGGGGGGCGGGCGATGACCACTGCCATCATCTCCGGCGAGGTCGATCCGCTCTGTCATGCGCTTTCCGCAGGCAACAAGATAGTGATTGCACCAGGAATGCTCAGCGGCACCGCAGGCGCCATGAGCGGGCGGATTTCGGTCGGATGCAAAAGCCCGCTGACCGGAACCATCAAGGAATCGAACGCCGGCGGCCAGGCGGCTCAGGTGCTGGCGCGACTCGGCTATGCCGCCATCATCATCGAGGGACAGCCGACCGGGGATGATCTCTACAAGATCTACATCAACAAGGACGGTGTGCAGATCAGCGTCGACAACAGCCTGAAAATGCTCGACAATTACCCACTGATTGAAAAGCTCAGGGAAACATACGGCGACAAAGCCGCCTACATGTCAATCGGCAGCGCGGGCGAGAGGAAGCTTCTCGCAGCCTCTATTGCCTGCACCGATCCCGAACTGCATCCCACCCGCCATTGCGGTCGCGGCGGCACGGGTGCGGTGCTTGGCTCAAAACGGGTCAAGGCGATCATCCTTGATGATGCCGGGATGAAGATGCGCCCGCCCAGGGAAAAGGATAAATTCCGCGATGCCAACCGCGTCTTTGTCGAGGGATTGCGCAAACATCCAGTGACAGGTGAAGGGCTGCCCGCCTACGGCACCAACGTGCTGACCAACATACTCAACGAAGCAGGAGGCTACCCGACTCGCAATTTCAGCACCGGGCAGTTCGATAGAGCGGCGGACATCAGCGGTGAGACCGAGGCCGAACTCGAGATCAAGCGTGGCGGCAAGGCGACCCACGGCTGCCATCGCGGCTGCGTTATCCAGTGTTCAGGAATCTTCAATGACAAGGACGGTAATTATCTGACCAAGCAACCCGAATACGAGACGGTTTGGGCTCACGGTGGAAACTGCGAAATCAGCGATATCGACATCATTGCCCAACTTGACTACCTCGACGACAATATCGGTGTAGACACCATTGAGATGGGCGTTGCCATTGGCGTCGCCATGGAAGCCGGGGTGATCGAATTCGGCGATGGGGCGGAGGCAATCCGCCTTGTGCGCGACGAAGTCGGCAAGGGCACCCCGATGGGGCGGATTCTCGCCAGCGGCGCTGAGGTAACCGGCAAGGCTTTCGGCGTCGAGCGGGTCCCGGTTGTCAAGGGGCAGTCGCTGCCGGCCTATGATCCGCGTGCGGTACAGGGGATCGGCGTCACCTATGCCACCACCACTCAGGGCGCCGACCACACCGCCGGGTATGCGGTGGCTACCAATATCCTCAAGGTCGGCGGCGATGTCGATCCGCTCAAACCGGCCGGTCAGGTGGAGCTGTCCCGCAATCTGCAGATCGCCACGGCGGCCATCGATTCGACCGGCATGTGCCTGTTCATCGCCTTTGCCATCCTCGATCAGCCCGAGACCTTCCAGGCATTGATCGACATGCTTAATGCCTTCTACGGTCTGGAAATGACCGGTGACGATATTACTGCACTGGGGAAAAGGGTTCTTTCTCAGGAGCGCGAGTTTAACCGTCGGGCCGGGTTCAGTGCCCAACATGATCGGTTGCCGCAGTTCTTCAAGGATGAGCCACTTGCGCCGCACAACGTAACTTTCGATGTTACCGACGAGGAACTCGACCAGGTTTACAACTGGGATTAAGGCTGGAATATACATATGCTGGACGTTTCACCACCGACTCTGCAACTGACCATGCCGGCAGAAGCCCTGACACGCTTTTTTCCCCTGTTGCGGCGCGGGGTATGGATCGAGGTTGAAACGGGGAACAGCCTGCAACAACTGCTGGTCGATCAGCTCGGCATTGGGCAGGAATTCATTGACCGGCGGATAACAACGATTTTTCTGAACAGCAAGGTGGTCGACAATCTTGATGCCGCCTTTATCAGCCCCGACGCCACCCTGGCGCTTTCATCCGCGGTACCCGGTCTAGTGGGGGCGACCATGCAACGGGGTGGTTTTTATGCCACCATGCGCGGTGCTGTCACCCGCAGCCCCGAACGGCGCCCGACATCTGGCGCCTGTGGGCGGATTCGGGTCAAGCTGTTCAACCTGTTGATGCATGATCTGGGCGATCTGTTATTGGCTCGTGGCATCATATTGCCGACCACGGAGGCGACCGAATTGCAAGGCATCTCCCTGCCGCCACAGAAACTGCAACAGGAAGGTATGGGCCAGGCGGGGGAGTTGCGACTGCAGATTTTATTTGACGTTTCAACTTGTGAGTAATCGACGAATCCAGGCGGAGGAGTCTTGATGCGCGTTACGATCAAGCTGTTTGCCACCTTTCGCAACGGTCGTTTCAAGATTGAGGAGCGGGATTACCCGCCTGCGACCAGGGCCGGAGCTGTCATCGAGCAATTGCAGATTCCTGCGGCGAAGGTCGGCATCCTGTTCCTCAACCACCGGCATGTCGATGAGAACCAAGAGCTGAGTGAGGGAGACACCCTGGCCATTTTCCCCCTGCTTGGCGGAGGTTGAGATGCAGGAATTTATTTTGTATCCAATATCTCCCGGACTTTCCTGGCCAACACAGAAGGAATGAACGGCTTCTGGAGGAATGAGAGTCCTGGGCTGAGAATGAAATCATCGTGGATCGCGTTGGTGGAGTATCCGCTCAAAAACAGGACCTTGAGACCAGGGGTGATTTTGGCTATCTCGTCGTAGGCCTCCTTCCCACCCTTCTTTGGCATGACGACATCGAGTACGGCGAGAGCAATCTCTTCCCTGTGGGTGAGATAGACCTCAACCGCCTCAGCGCCGTTCCGGGCAGTCAGGACTTTGTATCCGTACGATTCCAACGTCTGCTGAAACAGGTCCCGGACCGAGTCCTCGTCCTCCGCAACGAGAAGTGTTTCGGTCCCTCCCCTGGCCGGCTTCGATGAAACCGCCGATCGGGCGTCCGGGGGGGCATCCACTGCGGGAAAATAGATGGTGAATTTCGTCCCCCTTTCCGGTTCGCTGTCCAGGTGGATGTACCCGCCATGCTGCTTCACGATCCCGAAAACGACGGACAACCCGAGACCGGTCCCCTTGTTGGGGCCTTTGGTGGTGAAAAACGGTTCGAAGACGTGCTTATAGATATTCTCGCCCATCCCGACCCCGTTGTCGCTCACCGAAAGCAGAACATACTTCCCCACTTTCATGTACGGATGCTGCTTCACATCCTGACTGTTCACCGATGCCTCTTTGGTCTCGATGATCATCTGTCCCCCCTCAGGCATGGCGTCCCGGGCGTTGAGGCAGAGGTTCATCAGCACCTGCTCGATCTGTCCCCGGTCGGCGTGGATCATCATTAGTTTATCCGCCGGTATGGTCTTGATCTCAATGTCTTCTCTGGTGACATTCCGGAGGAGTTTCAGAAGTTCGGTCACCGCCTGGTTAAGGTCCATGTTCTCAGGGTCGATGATCTGCCGGCGGGCAAAAGTGAGAAGCTGCCGCGTAAGATCCGAGGATCTCCGTCCGGCCTTGACGATGGCAGCAACCTTTTCACGAGAAGGGTCTTCGGCCTGGAGTTTAGAAAGGAGCATTTCACCGTGGCCGAGAATCACACTCAACATGTTGTTGAAATCGTGAGCCACACCGCCTGCGAGTCTGCCGATGGCCTCCATCCGCTGGGCCTGATGCAATTCCTCTTTCAATCTGGCCTTATCCGCACTGACACGCAGGTGTTCGGTGATGTCATGATTGATGGCCACGTAATTAACGATCGCTCCAGCAGGGTCGTGCACCGGCGATATCGTTTTATCCACGGTATAAAGGGCCCCATCCTTGCGTCTGTTGACCATCTGTCCTTTCCAGGTTTTGCCGCCGGAGATGGTTGCCCAGAGGTCGCGGTAGAACGCTTCGTCCTGTTTGCCGCTTTTGACAATGCGCGGATTTTGACCCACCATTTCGTCTCTGGAATAGCCGGTGTTCCTCACCACAGCCGAGTTGATGTACAGGATATTTCCGTCGAGGTCGGTGATGTAGATGGACTCATCTGTCTCCTCTATCGCCGTTATCAACCGATCACGCTCGGCCTCGATCCGCCTGCGTTCGGCGAGTTCCTTCTCCAGTTCGATGGTGCGCTCTAACACCAAAGATGTCAGCTGTTCCCTCCCCATCCACTGCAGGTTGTTGGCCGCTTTGACCTTGATCATGGCCCGGATCTGAGCGGTCAGTTCGAGTGCGTCAAACGGCTTGGCTAAAAACCCTTCTGCCCCCGCTTCCAGGGCCTTTACGCGGCTTTCCTGGTCGGTCCTGAGGGCAGTAAGAAAGACAACCGGGATTGACCGCAGGCGTCCGTCTTCTTTCAGCTTCCGGCAGACCGCGTATCCGTCCATGCCCGGCATGACGATGTCGAGCAGGATCACGTCCGGGTCCTCGGCCCTGGCAAGTTCGAGCCCCTTCAGGCCGTCCAGGGCGGTGAAGAGCCTGGCGTGAGGCAGTCTGTCCGCCAGGATCGCTTTGAGCGCCGTCAGGTTGTGCCGGTTATCGTCAATCGCCAATATCTTCATGTCATTCATTTCCATAAAGCGCCTCGTGCAGGGTTTTTCGGAGAATTTCCTCGTTAATCGGCTTGGAGATGTAGCCGTTAAAGCCTCGGGCGATAATCCGCTCCCGATCACCTTTCATCGCACTGGCGGTGACGGCCACAATCGGGATGCGGCTCAGCGCTTCGTCCTCTCTGATCTCCGCCAGCGCGGCGAAGCCGTCCATGACGGGCAGCCCAATATCCATCAGGATGATATTGGGCTGATGCCGCCGGGCCTGGTCGACGCCTGACCGCCCATCAAGCGCTTCGAGGACGGTATAGGCATCGGAAAGCAGCGCCCACAAGGTTTGCAGGTTGTCGGCACTTGTCGGGATCGGAGACGACCGGCGGCAGGTCGTCTCCAACCTGATTGAGGAGAGCAATGCCCTTTTCCTGCGACTGGGGTTCGAGCATGTCCGTAATTTCGCTGACCAGGGTCCTGATGGAAAAATGACCGAGGGTGATCTTTTCCTGGACGGCTTCGATGCGGGAGATGTCGAGGATGTCGTTGATCAGCGCCAGGAGCTGTTTACCGTTGCGTTCGATCACGTCCAGATAGCCGTATTCCTCTTCGGGGATGGTCTTTGCCAACCGGCGGCCCAGTACGTTCGATAGAGCGATCACCGAGTTGAGCGGCGTGCGCAGTTCGTGGCTCATGTTTGAAAGAAAACTGCTTTTGAGCCGATTGGCCTCGTCCAGTTGCCGCTTTTGCAGCTCCAACTCCGTGTTCATCTCCGTCAGTTCGTCAGTCTGCGCGGCCATCTCCTTCTTCTGGGTTTCCAGTTCCCGGTTCTGGGATTCAAGCCGCTCCGCGTAATCCTGGATCCGCCGGAAGGCAAGTACGCCGTTCACGCGGGCGTTCAGACTGTCCCAGATTTCGTCCAGCAGCCTCAGGGCCGATTCGGTATAGACGTGGACGGATGCCAGGGACACCATCGCCGTGGCCCCCTCATCCGAAAGCACCGGAATGGTCACAATTTCCCGCGGCTTTAACTCCCCGCTGACCGCGACAAAGGAAAAACGTGTATCACCGGGGATGTCGGTAACCCGCTGGATCCGGCCCGTGGCCAGTGCCGCGCCGAACTCGCCCTCGCGTGTCGAGGCCGAGAACGAGGCGCGTCCGTCCCCGGAAAGGCCGATGGACTCGAAATGCTCGAACTCGGTCTTCTGCCGGTTCAGTATGTAAACGGCCCCGCTCAGGGAGCCGGTAGGCTCCATGAGTCCCTGGAGCAGTTCCCGGAAGAATGCGCGCGCCCCGGTTTCACGGGACATTGCGTTGGCGAGCGACGAAGCGGTCCCTTTCAGGTTCAAGTCGGCCTGAATCGTGTCGGCCAAGGCGTTGAACGCGTGGGATAATATACCGAATTCGTTGGTCGAGACATACCCGCTGCGGTCAGTTGCATAAGCGGGTTCCTGATCCCCTTTATCAAACCCCAGGAGACGATCAGGGAGGTCAGCAGAATGACTGAAACGATGAGGGCCAGTTGGTTTCTCAGGTTTCTGCTCTCAATCATGGAGTTGTTGTAGATCAGTTTGGCCTTGGCACTGGCAAAGTCAGTCACTTTACTGAACCGGGCCATCATGTTTTCATCCAGAATCCTGTTCGTTTTTTTGTTCCTGATACCGGCCTCGATTGGCCCGCCTGCCTGGTGCATCAGTACGGTTTTTTCGTTGAAAGCGTACCAGTCCATGAATCCAGCCTCAAGATCGGAGACGTCAGCCCTCGGGCCGAGGTAACGGTCATAAAGGATATCAAATTGCCGGGAGGCATCGAGTTTGGCGGCATTTACCCTGCCCGGGGCGCCTTCCGAATTCGGGTCGTCCGCGTTCCGGTGAATTATCAGCATGTCGGCAGTGAGCGCGCCAAGGGCATTGCGGACCTTCAGAGGGTGGTCATATAGCGTCCTGGTCTGGGACGAGAGTACGTTCGAGGTTCTCCAGGTCAACAGGCCGATGCCTAACACGAACACCAGAATCAGGCCCAGCCCCAGGCGCAGTTGTGTGCCGACTTTCAGGTTCCTGAGTCTCATGGGTTATCCCCCCTTGTGAGTTGGTCGAAACACGGTCGCGGGTGGGAACGCGGAGCGGAAACCGCCGGCGCTCTTAACAATTTGGTGCTCTGTCCAGCCGACGACCAGATATCCACCCGGCGACAGGCATCGCCGTATCTTGTCCAGAATGAGGCGCTGAGTCTCAGGCCTGTAGTAGAGAAGGACGTTGCAGCACAACACCAGGTCGAAGTCGCCGAAAATACTATCCGGCGGAGAGGTTGTGTGTTTGTCCAGCAGATCGTAAAGCGAGAAAATCACGCGCTTCCTGATCCGGGGGGCGACAATAAAAGAGTTCTTTCGCCGGGAAAAACAGGCGTTGAGACGGCGCAGACAGACGTTCCCGACGTCCTCGGTGCTGTAACTCCCCGCTTGCGCACGGGCCAGTTCAGTTTTCGACAGGTCGACGGCAAAGATCCGGCACAGCACCGGATCCTCCCGTACCGCCGTCGCTTCCTCCGCCAGGATGGCGATGGAATAGGCTTCCTGGCCGCCTGCGCATCCCGCCACCAGGATTCTGATCTCGCCGCGGTTGTTTCGGCTTTTTTTCTCGACAAGGTCGGGCAGGATGAGTTGTTCCATCAGGGCAAAGGTAAGCGGGTTCCGGAAGAACTCGCTGTATGAGATGTTCAGTGAATCGGAAAGGACTTCCGCCTCCGCGCGGTTTTCAGATAAGTAGGCGCCGTAGGCTGAGAAAGTCTTCACCCCGGCGGCAGCCAACCTTCTGTCAATCGATTTTGCCAGGAACGTTTCATCATAAGGGGAAATATCACGTCCATACGCTTGGTCCATCACCCGAATGATCCTGTTCAGACCCCTTTTCATTGGATAATCCCTTTAAGCCTATGCGAAAATTTCACAGAAGAGGTGGTTTATTATACCATTTTTGATAGGGTTGTAAAAAGTCCATACATGGGTTTTTCCCCTTTACAGGGGGAAGAGCCGGACGAGAATCATGAAGAGGACGATCCCGGAAGCCGCGGATAGCAGGATGTTCCTCGTACGGTAGGAAAGGAAAAGGGTCGCAGCTCCCGCGAGCAGATAGGGGCTTAAAGCGGATGTTCCCTCGCCGGTGGAAGCGAACAGGTACGGGACCACGAAGGCGGTCAGCACAGCCAGAGGGACGTGGGAAAGCACCCTCTCCCAGAAAGGGGAAATGCGTACCTTCGCCACGAGAACGGTGAAAAGGGACCGGGTCAGGTAGGTGGCCAGCGTCATCCCGGCGAAGGCGATGACAAGCTCATGCCGCATTTTTTCCCTCTTTCGTTAAAACGGCGAACGCCAGGGGGATCGCCAACCCAACTACGAAAAGGTGCCAGTACCCCCCTGCAAACCGGCTAATGGCCAAAGCAGCGAGGCCTGAGCACACCAGAATGCTCCAGTCCCGCCGGTCACCGATGGAGGACCCGATCATGGAAATGAACACAGCCAGCATGGCGAAATCAAGGCCCTCGGCCTTCAGGATGGACGTCCATCGTCCCGCCATCGCTCCGAGCACGGTCCCGGTGTTCCAGACGACATAGCCGCACAGGGCGGTTCCCATGAAGTAGGGGATAGAGGTAATCTTCCTCCCTGGCCCGATGGTGTTGAAGGCGTAGGTCTCGTCAACGATCCCGAAGGACAGGCCCAGAAGCTTCAGTGGAGAGGCGCCGGAGTACTTCTTCCCGATGTTAAGGCCGTAAAGGAGGTGGCGCATGTTGACCATGAGGGCCATGGAGGTAAGGGTCCAGACGGACGCGCCGTTCTGGATCATGGGCAGGGCCAGGAACTGGGATGCCCCGGCGAATACGGTCAAGGACATCAGGGAAGCCTCCGGGATCGTCAGCCCACTTTTCATGGCCAGGGCGCCGAAGACGATGGCATAGGAGAAAACGATGAGCCCGATGGGCAAAAAGTCCCTGAATCCATGCCACAGGTGCAGCAGATTGTTTCTTTTAACTGTCACGGTGTTCAATGATGTGTATTGTCCTCTCCATCTTGCCCACTACGCGAAGAACTCAACACAAGCATCCGCCGGTGCAGGTCAAGGACCCTTTTGCTGAAAAAATCCCTGACATTACCTTTTTCCCGGATAAAGCTAACTTTACAGGTGGATCGGTGGGCTATTCACGCAATCGGATCTCCCGTTTCGCCAGCCGGTAACCGCCCTCGATCATCACCGCCAACGAGACCATCGCTGCCAGCACCCATAACTTTGCGGGTGCGGTCATGAATGTCTGCCAAACCAACGCGCCCAAAGCCAGGAGGCATGCGACAGCGCCGACTGATGAAATCCAGCCGTGGCTGTTGGTATGCGCCGCGTGCCGCGCATTGGCGGCGTTCACCGCGGCGAAGATCATTAGAAACCCTCCGCTGCCCAGCGTCGCAATGCTCGTCAGATCGAATATATTGGCCACGAACAGCGTCAGGCCGGCGGTAATCAACAGGCCCTCCATCGGTCCACCCCACACTTTACGTTCCAGGATTGCAGGCAATTCGCCGTCGCGCGCGATGCAGTAACTCAGACGCGCTGCGCCGTAAAGCGTGGCGTTGATCGCGGAAGCGGTGGATAACATTGCCGCTATTGCGATCAGCGTGAAGCCGGCTTGTCCTAGAAATGGCCGAGCCGCCTCTGCCAAAGCGTAATCCTTGGCCGCCACGATCTTGTCCACGGTGAGATTGCCCACCGTGACGAGCGATACCAGCACGTACAATCCGATTACAAACCCAACCGCAATGTAATACGCGCGCGGCAGCGTCCGCGCTGCGTCTCGTACATCTTGCGCCGTATTGGCTATTAACTCAAACCCCTCGTAGGCCAAAAAAATGATCATCCCGCCCGCCGCCAACTGCAGTGGAGGCGACCAGGAGCTTGGTGCGACCTGGGAAGTGTTGACGCCGGCAAGACCCGCGCCGACGAAAAACAGCAGGATCGTCACTTTCAATCCTACGATCCAGCCCTCCGCTTTGCCGATCAACTCGGCGCTGAGCAGGTTCAATCCGGCAATTGTAATCACACTGAGACTAATCAACGTGTGTTTGCCGATCACTTGCCATGTCACCGGCAAAAACGTTGCACCGTAACTCCCGAACGCGAACGCATACAGCGACAGCATCACGATATAACTCAGCCACAGCAGGACGTTCAGGCTGCCGGTCAACATGCCTGACCCGAAAACACGATCCAGAAACGTGACCGTTCCGCCGCGGCTTGGATAGGCCACCGAAAGCTTCGCATACGAATACGTTGTCAGTAGCGCCACCACACCCGCAATCGCAAAGGCCGCCGGTGTTCCGCCGTGGGCCAGTTGCACCGCCAGACCCAGCACAGCAAAAATCCCGCCCCCGACCATCCCGCCGACGCCGATGGCAACCACCCCCCACAACCCGATCTTTCCATCACCTGCTTTGCTCATGTGTCGATAGCTTCCTGTTTGCCGGGACGAGGCTCCTCGATGGCAGGCCCCTTAAAGAGGGTAGTCCGCTGCAGCTGGGCTGCCCCATTCCCAGTTTCGGATTTCCGGCATGTCCTGGCCGTGGCGATTGATGTATTGCCTGTGCTCGATGAGCTTGTCTTTAAGCCGGCTCTTCAGGTCGATGCCTTTGTCCCCGGTCTGCGGCAGCCGGTCGATGACGTCCATCACCAGATGGAAGCGGTCCAGGTCGTTGAGCACAGTCATGTCGAAGGGCGTGGTGATGGTGCCTTCTTCCTTATAGCCGCGAACGTGGATATTGTCATGGTTGGTGCGGCGGTAGGTCAGTCGATGGATCAACCACGGGTAGGCATGGAAGGCAAAGATTACGGGCTTGTCCCTGGTGAAGAGTTCGTCGAAATCCATGTCGGAGAGTCCGTGGGGGTGCTCGGTTTGCGGCTGCAGCTTCATGAGGTCGACGACATTGACCACCCGGATTTTCAGCTCGGGGAAGTGCTTGCGCATAATAGAAACGGCGGCGAGCGTCTCCAACGTGGGCACGTCGCCACAGCAGGCCATGACCACATCGGGCGCAGCGCCATGGTCGTTGCCGGCCCACGGCCAGATGCCGATTCCCTCGGTGCAGTGCTTGACGGCATCGTCCATCGTCAGCCACTGCGGTGCCGGGTGCTTGCCCGCGATCACGACGTTGACGTAATGGCGGCTTCTCAGACAGTGGTCCATCACCGACAGCAGGCAGTTTGCATCCGGTGGTAGGTAAACGCGCACAACCTCGGCTTTTTTGTTAACGACGTGGTCGATGAAACCGGGGTCCTGGTGCGTAAAGCCGTTGTGGTCCTGACGCCAGACATGCGAGGTCAGCAGGTAGTTTAACGAAGCTATCTTCCGCCGCCACGGGAGACCCGCAGTTACCTTCAGCCACTTGGCGTGCTGGTTGAACATGGAATCGATGATGTGGATAAATGCCTCGTAGCAGTTGAAGAGTCCATGCCTCCCGGTGAGCAGATAGCCCTCGAGCCAGCCCTCGCACTGGTGCTCGCTGAGCATTTCCACCACGCGTCCGCTGGCCGCCAGAAATTCGTCGTTCGGCACAGTCGCAGCGTCCCATTGGCGCTTGGTCACCTCAAAGAGAGCCTCCAGGCCGTTGGAGATCGTTTCGTCAGGGCCAAAGACCCGGAAATTCCGCTGCTCACTGTTCTGCTTTACCACGTCGCGCAGGAAACGCCCGAGGACATGCGTGTCCCCGATGCCGGGAGCCCCAGGGGAGGGCACCTCAACAGCGTAGTTTCGGAAATCCGGCATCCGCAGGTCGCGGAGCAAAATGCCGCCGTTGGCGTGGGGATTCGCCCCCATGCGCCGCTCGCCCCTGGGAGCAAGTTCGGCCAGCTCCGGTTTCAGACAGCCCTGTTTATCGAAGAGTTCCTCCGGCCGGTAGCTTCTCAGCCATTCTTCCAACAGCTCAAGCTGTTCGGGATGGGCGGCAGGGTTGGAGAGCGGCACCTGGTGTGAACGGAAGGTGCCTTCAACCTGGAGTCCATCGACCATTTCCGGCCCCGTCCACCCCTTGGGTGAATTGAGAACGATCATCGGCCAGCGCGGACGTGCTAAATTGCCGTGGATGCGGGCGTCCTGCTGGATTTTTTTGATCTTTTCTATCGCTGTATCGAGGGCCATGGCCATGGCCTCATGCATCGGCTCGGGCTCGTGGCCTTCGACAAAGTAGGGCGTCCACCCGTAACCGCGAAGTAGTTGTTCCAATTCCTCGCGGGAGATGCGGGCAGGAACAGTGGGGTTGGAAATCTTGTAACCGTTCAGATGAAGGATGGGCAGCACCGCGCCGTCGGTTGCCGGATCGAGGAACTTGTTCGAATGCCATGAGGTGGCCAGTGGACCTGTTTCCGCCTCGCCGTCGCCGATGACGCAGGCGACGATGAGATCGGGATTGTCGAACACAGCCCCGAACGAATGGCTGAGCGAATAGCCCAGCTCACCGCCCTCGTGAATCGAGCCGGGGCACTCCGGGGATGCGTGGCTCGGGATTCCTCCGGGAAACGAAAACTGGATAAAGAGCTTCCGAAGCCCGGCCTCATCCCGGCTGATGTCGGGATATATCTCGCTGTAAGTGCCCTCGAGATAAGTGTTGGCCACGACCGCCGGGCCGCCGTGCCCTGGGCCGGAAACGTAAATCATGTCGAGGACGTATTTTTTGATGACCCGGTTCAAGTGTACGTAAATAAAGTTCTGTCCGGGAGTCGTGCCCCAGTGTCCCAGAAGCATGTGCTTCACATCCTCGATTGTCAGCGGACGCTTCAGCAGCGGATTGTCGTATAGATAAATCTGGCCGACCCCCAGATAGTTTGCAGCACGCCAGTAAGCATCCATTCTGTGGAGCAGTCCCGGAGAAAGGGTTTTTGTCTTCATGGGTCAATCCTCCCTGCGTCGGATGCCAGAGTATCGTTTACGATGGCCTGGGCTTCCTCCTGAATGCGGCGCAGATGATCCGTTCCAAGGAAGCTCTCCGCGTAGATCTTGTAGATATCCTCGGTCCCTGACGGGCGCGCTGCGAACCATCCGCTTTCGGCAATTACCTTCAATCCGCCGATGGGCGCGTCGTTGCCCGGCGCGTGAGTGAGGACGGCCTGGATCTTTTCGCCCCCCAGTTCGGAGAGAGTTACCTGCTGCGGCGAAAGTTTTGCCAGAAGTTTCTTTTGATCCGGAGTTGCCGGCGCATCGATGCGGGCATAGGCAGGATCACCGAACTCGCGCGTTAGTTCATGGTATATCTCGCCGGGATCCCTGCCCATGCGGGCGGTGATCTCTGCCGCCAGCAAAGCCGGGATAATCCCATCCTTGTCCGTCGTCCAGACGGTGCCGTCCAGGCGGGCGAAGGAAGCCCCCGCACTTTCTTCCCCGGCGAACCCAAGCGAACCGTCGAGCAGACCGTCAACGAACCACTTGAAACCCACCGGTACCTCGTAGAGCTTCCGACCGAGCTTCTCGGCGACGCGGTCGATCATCCGGCTGCTCACCACGGTTTTGCCCACCGCCGCTTCCCTGCGCCACTTCGGCCGGTGTTGAAAGAGGTAAAAGATCACGACGGACAGATAGTGGTTGGGCGGGAGCAACCCTTCACTTCGTGTGACGATGCCGTGCCGATCATGGTCGGTATCGCAGGCGAAGGAAAGATCGAAGCGGTCCTTCATGCCTATCAATCGCCGCATCGCGTAGACCGATGAGGGGTCCATCCGTATCTGGCCGTCCCAATCCGCGGTCATAAAGCGGAACGTGGGATCCACGGTTTCGTTGACCACATCGATGTTCAGGCCGTAGCGATCGGCTATTCGTCCCCAGTAATGGACGCCTGAACCGCCCAGGGGATCAACTCCCATGGTTAGATGCGCCCCGCGTATGGTCTCCATATCAACCACGTTCTCGAGATCTGCGATGTAGGCGCCAAGATAGTCGTGCCGGCGGGTCGTGGAGGCGTTGAGGGCGTTGGCCGGCGTTACCCGCTTCACGCCGTCCAGCCGGGATTTGAGAAACTTGTTGGCCTTTTCCTCGATCCATGCGGTTGCTGCCGTGTCGGCCGGTCCGCCATTGGGCGGGTTGTATTTGAAGCCTCCATCGGACGGCGGGTTGTGCGAGGGTGTGACCACTATTCCGTCGGCGAGCCCGGCCTTCCGGCCCCGATTGAAGGTCAGGATCGCATGGGAGATCACCGGTGTGGGCGTATATTCGTCCCCTTCTGCGATCATCACCTCGACGCCGTTTGCCGCAAGGACCTCGAGGGCGGTTGTGCAGGCTGGGGTCGAAAGCGCGTGGGTGTCGATTCCCAGAAAAAGCGGGCCGTCTGTTCCCTGCGTATTTCGATAGAGGCAGATAGCCTGGGTGATCGCCAGGATGTGGTTTTCGTTGAAGGACCTGTCAAAGGGAGTGCCTCGATGTCCGGAGGTGCCGAACGCCACCCGCTGTGCCGGGAAAGCGGGGTCTGGGACCTCAGTGTAGTAGGCCGTGATTAGCCTTGGTATGTCCACCAGCATCCCTGGTTCCACCGGTTTTCCCGCGAGAGGGTCTGTTTTCATGATTACCTCAATATATAGGGTCGCAAAAAGTCCACCTGCCAGCATGCGACGCACAGGCAGGTTCGTGGTCTTTACTCAACGGAAAGCGAAAAACGTCGTTCTCACTTTACCCACAAATCTTCGATTTGCGCATCTCTAAGTGTGCGCGTTGATGACTTCTTCCGAATTCATTATTATGCCACCGCTGGCGTCCGAAACAAGCTGATTCTGAAAATCGCATGCCGCATCCGGTGTCGTCCCTTCAGTGAACGCGTTGATGGACTTTTTGCGAAGTCATCAACTTTGCATTCTTAATCCTGGTCTTCATCAAAGTACTCATCTCCAGAATGGCCCGATTCGAAAAGCTTGACAGCGTGGTTAGATTAATGTAGTACTTAAGCAACTACTGAATTATGAATTGGATGGTGAAAATGGACGGAGCCAGGCAAGCCGAACTCTTCAAGGTCCTGAGTGTTGAGTCCCGTATCAGGATTATCGATTTGCTGAAGCAAAAAGGCCCTCTTGGGGTCAGCGAGCTGTCCGAAGCCATTGGCATCACCCCTTCGGCTGTTTCGCAGCATCTGAAGGTCCTCCGATACGCCGGGTTAGTCAGCAGTGAACGGAAAGGATACTGCCTGCCATACGAAATCGATCCAGCCGCTTTGGAACAGTGTGGGGAACTCCTTACCGATGTTTGTAACTGCAGATGCAGGGACGATAGCCGGTTCCGGGGGTCGGGTATGGAGAAGGCGGATAGCAGGCTATCCCAGTTGAAGAAATACGAACGGAAACTCAAGAAGGAGCTTGAGGGAGTACAGTCCAGGATCAAGGTGATCAAGTCGGAGTAGCAAATATATTTTTTAGGGAAAGATTAAGCATTTGCTTCATTACTGAATCATCCGGCCCAAACGGCGGCAAAACGAAAAGGAGCAGGGCATGAATCGGATAAACGGCTTCGTTGAGAAGGAGGCAAAGGAACTCACCAGGCAGATCGCCAAGGAGCGGATCGCCCCAGGGGCCGGCGAGAGAGACAAGAACAGCGTTTTCCCGCGGGAGGCAATGCAAACCCTCGGGGAAAGCGGTATCCTTGGAATGGTTGTTGCCGAAAACCTCGGTGGTGCCGGAGCGAGCCGGACGACCCTCGCTTCAGTGACAAGCGAACTTGGCGGAGCATGCGCCTCAACGGCGCTGGTGGTTTTGTCCCACCTCATCGCGGAAAAGGCCGTCGAGGTCGCCGCAACGGATCTCACCAAAAACAAATGGCTTCCACTGATGGAATCCGGCCAGGCGCTGGGGGCCTTCGCCGTGCACGAAGCTAACAGTGGCAGCAACGCCGGAGCGATCACTACAACGGCGAAGAAGGACGGCGATCATTACATCGTCAACGGTTCGAAGTTCTTCATTACGTCGGCGGGGGAGGCGGACGTCTACCTGGTGCTCGTCAGGACAGAACCGGGAAAGGGACCCCAGGGAATGAGTGCGCTGCTTATCGAAAAAGACGCCCGTGGGTTCTCGTTTGGGAATCCTGAAGACAAGATGGGCCTCAGAAGCTCTTCGTCGCGGGAAATGTTCTTCACGGATTGTCTCGTGCCGGTGGAAAATCTTTTGGGAATCGAAGGCGAAGGTCTACAGGTCATCGGTCAAAGTGTCATTGGCTGGGGGTTCTTCGGTGCCGCCGGCATATCGGTCGGCATCGCCCAAGCGGCGGTTGATCTGGCCGTGCACCATGCCAAAGAACGTACGATTGCCGGGCAGCCGATCGGTGTTCACCAGGCCGTTCAATCCATGATTGCGGACATGATCGTCCAGTCGGAGGCGGCCAGGGCACTGCTCGCCTACGGTGCCGGCAAAGCGGATGCTTCGCCGGCTTCCGCCAATATCAACGGTTACAAGGCCAAATTATTTGCCTCCGAGACCGCCGTGGAAGTAACCAACAAGGCCATACAGGTCATGGGCGGGCACGGGTATTGCCGAGACTACACCGTCGAGAGGCTTTTCCGGGATGCACGGGGCCTCATGCTTCATTTCAAGACATCGGAATGGCTCCGCCAGGACGTCGCCAAGGCAGCCTTGGGACTATGAGGCTCCAGGTCCTATCGACGAGGCAGACAGGCACCACGGAATGAACGGAAACACACAGATAACCTGAAAGGAGGTGATTGCGATGTGTCAACCAAAAATGGCCCACAAATCCAGCGGATTGACGGGATGCACCTGCGGTTGTTGCGGATGCGGATGCGGTACAGGATTCCGCCGGTTCTTCTCCACCCAGGAGAAACGGGAATGCCTGGAGAACTACCGGGACCAGTTGAAAAAGGAACTGACCGGAGTCGAGGAACGCATTAGTGAATGGGAAAGTAAGTGAGGGTTCATCTACAACCATCACTGCTGAGGCCGGAAGGAAACTCCTCTTTTTCCTTCCGGCCTTTTTTTGAGCGGGCGCACGGTCACGCGTTTCGCCGATAGAATACGCAGGACCGATCCTGGCCATGAGCACATTTCTGCAATAATCTGAAAATCGTTGACATCCCCGCAACCGATCGTTATAGGTATACAGTATAATGTATACAATGGGCCGGGTTGCTGAGGCCCCATCCGCAACAACAATCCACCGCCCCATAAAGACATGGACTGCAGCAGCCATCAGCCACCACCAGAAGGACATTGATATATTTCCAGGAGGAAAGTCATGACCAAAGAGACACCGAAGATCAGCTGGACCCTGACCGACGAGGGACCGATGCTGGCAACCTACTCCCTGTTCCCGATTCTTCAGACCTTTACGCAGGGGACAGGCATCGAGATCGAGATGAGGGACATCTCTCTCGCCGGTCGGATCATTGCCGATTTTGCCGACAATCTGGCGGAAGAGCAGAAGGGTCCTGATGAATTAAAAGCCCTCGGCGAACTTGTCCTGAAGCCGGAGGCCAACATCGTGAAGCTCCCAAACATCAGCGCTTCTATCCCCCAGCTTAAGGGGGCCATCAAGGAGCTCCAGGAACAGGATTACGACATACCTGACTATCCGGAGGAGCCCAAAAACGATGCGGAGAGGGAGCTCAAGGGACGGTATGCCAAGCTCCTCGGTAGCGCGGTCAACCCGGTCCTGCGGCAGGGCAACTCGGACCGCAGGGTGGCCAAGGTGGTCAAGCAGTATGCGAAAAAACACCCACACAGAATGGGCGAATGGGAGTCGGACTCCAGGACACACGTGTCCACCATGAGCAACGGAGACTTCTGCTCCAACGAGCAGTCCGTCACCGTGACCGGGGCGACGGATGCGAGTATCGAGTTCGTGGACGAGAACGGCCAGGTGACTGTGCTCAAGGAAAGCCTGCCGCTTCCGGCCGGCACGGTCATAGACTCCACCTTTATGAGCAAAAAGGCGCTGGTATCCTTTTTCGAAGAGCAGATTAAGGACGCCAAAGAGAAGGAGGTGCTCTTCTCTCTCCACATGAAAGCCACCATGATGAAGATTTCCGATCCCATCATCTTTGGCCACTGTGTCAAGGTCTTTTTCCGGGAGGCCATCGAAAAGCACGCCGATACCCTCGCCGAGCTCGGCGTCGACTTCAACAACGGTCTTGGCGACCTCTACTCCAAGATCCAGAGCCTGCCCGAGGACAAGAGGGCCGAGATCGAGGCGGACATCCAGGCGGTCTACAGGAAACGCCCCGAGTTGGCCATGGTGAACTCGGACAAGGGCATCACCAACCTGCACGTGCCCAGCGACATCATCATCGATGCCTCCATGCCCCCCATGATCCGTGACGGCGGGAAGATGTGGGGCCCCGACGGCAAGACCCACGACGTCAAGGCGGTCATCCCCGACCATAGCTATTCAAGCCTCTATGACATCGCGGTGGAAGACTGCAAGAAACACGGTGCCTTCGATCCGACGACTATGGGAGACGTGCCCAATGTGGGGCTCATGGCCCAAAAGGCGGAGGAGTACGGCTCCCACGACAAGACGTTTGAGTCCCCCGGCAACGGAACCATCCGTATCGTGGACGCCGCAGGTAACACCATCCTCGACAGCAAGGTGGAGGAAGGGGACATCTGGCGCGCCCCTACAGTCACGGACGTTGCCATACGGGATTGGGTGAAGCTGGCGGTGGCCAGAGCCAGGGCAACGGGGACGCCGGCGGTGTTCTGGCTGGACAAGAACAGGGCCCACGACGCCCAGATCATCCGGAAGGTCGAGAAATACCTGAAGGACCACGACACGGACGGCCTGGACATCCGCATCATGGACATAGCCGAGGCGGCGCAGTTTTCGTTCGATCGGATCAGGGATGGGAAGGACACCATTTCGGTGACGGGCAACATCATGAGGGATTACAACACGGACCTGTTTCCCATACTGGAGCTGAACACCAGCTCCAAGGTGCTCTCCATCGTGCCCCTGTTGAATGGAGGGGGGATTTTCGAGACCGGCGCCGGCGGTTCGGCGCCCAAGCACATCCAGCAGTTCCTCCAGGAGGGGTATCTTCGCTGGGACTCCCTGGGCGAATTCCTCGCCCTTGCGGAGTCGTTCAGGCACATGGGCAACGTCACCGGCAATCAGAAGGCCAATGAACTGGCCGCATCCGTTGACGCGGCCAACGCCAGGTTTCTGGAGGAAAACAAGTCGCCCACCCGCCGGCTCGGCGGGATCGATAACCGCGGCAGCCACTTCTACTTTGCCCTTTACTGGGCGCAGGCCATTGCCGAGCAGAGTCGGGACGAGGAGTTCAAGGAGCGCTTTACGAAGCTGGCCAGGGAACTTGGAGATAACGAAACAAAAATAGTGGACGAGCTCATCAGCGCCCAGGGGTCTCCTCAGGATATCGGCGGCTACTATCACCCTGATCCTGAAAGGACATCCAAAGCCATGCGCCCCAGCGTGACCTTCAACGCCATAATAGACGCAGTCGGCGTGTAATAAGCCGTAGCCAGTCTTTCCGCGGGAAAACCGGCCTCCGCCTTCCGAAAATCCATGTTACCGGAAGAAGCGATATTACGCGTTTTACCCTGCGCAGCGAGATTACCGTGCCGTGCATCAAATATCCCGATGGCAAGCAGCAGAAACATCGGTGTCAGAACGGCGGCCCTGATCACTTTCTTCTGTTCCATTGTCATCTTTCTCACCCCCAGCTCGTGTTAGTCCTGACTACCTCTCCTTCTTTCCGGCCTTAACCTTCATTTCAGCCACTTGAATGGAGTTAAATAAGGACGGCTGAGCTTTTTGAGCCAGATATGATCCTGTGTGCCTGAGAAACCACTCCTTGAGCGTAAGCCCCTCCCCTTTGAGAGCCTCGTAGAGATCGCTGTTCAACGAGGGATCGATCTCGAGAACTATGCGACCTGATTTTCCACGTGCCATGGGCCATATTATATAATATGCCAGTATTTTTCAGGGTTTTACATTGTAACAATGACTTGTGGAGTTTTATTTATGTATTGAGTTCAAAAACACTTATATTCGTTTGATTTTTAAGGGATTATGGAAGTTTGGATCAGGCTGAAAAGGAAAAACAGGAACACAAAGGAGGTCTGGGGGTTCCAGGCAGTATTGTTAACCACCCGGGCAAAGGAGAAATTGACATGGAACTGGCATTCTGCTAATAGTTTCGTCCTCAATATTCCCCGGTAGTCACGCCGCCGGCGTGATTAATCCCGCCTTAGCGGGATCGTTGGGGTGGCAGTTGACAGATTTCATATTCCCCGGTAGCTCAGTTGGTAGAGCGAGTGGCTGTTAACCACTTTGTCGTTGGTTCGAGTCCGACCCGGGGAGCCAGTTAATAAAAGACCCTGCCGTAAGGCGGGGTCTTTTTATTTGTGCGCCCGGCAGGGCGCACCCACTTGGAGGTGTAAGTCCTTTGCAGTCCCGACAGGGGGAACTGCTAGCCGGACGGCAAGGGTGCCCACCGTGAGGTGGGATCAGAAGTCAGCCGAGGGCATAGTAGGTTTTCGACCGAACCGAAGGCCTGAACATGCAGCATGGGATAGGAGCCGGAATTTCGATGATGGTCAGAGACGCGGACAGAGGGACTGAGAGGTTCCGAGCCACCCCGGAGGGTAGCGGACGGAATTTGCGAGAGTACGGGGATGGCGTGTCAAGCCACACGGCAAGGACGGGTGACTCTTATCCGGAGTTGAGCAGTATGATGGACGCAGTGGTCGAGCGTGGGAACATGTTGGCGGCCTTACGGCGCGTGAGATCCAACAAGGGTTCTCCGGGTGTGGATGGCATGTCCGTGGATGCCCTTGAAGGTTATCTTCGCGAGCACTGGCCGCGCATCAAAGGCGAGCTGTTGAATGGTTGTTATCAGCCTGAGCCGGTAAGGCGGGTGGAAATACCCAAGCCCGGCGGCAAAGGCATGCGGCAACTCGGCATTCCGACGGTGTTGGATCGTCTCATTCAACAGGCTTTGCATCAGGTTTTGCAGCTTGTTTTTGATCCTCACTTCTCTGATTCGAGCTACGGATTCCGCCCGGGCCGGAGCGCTCATCAGGCGGTGCGTAATGCCCGTGAGTATGTTGCTTCCGGTCGTAGTTGGGTGGTTGATATGGATCTGGAGAGGTTCTTTGATCGGGTGAACCATGACATTTTGATGTCCCGGTTGGCTCGGTGGGTCAAAGACCGGAGGGTCCTCGGACTTGTCCGCAGGTACCTTCAGGCGGGAGTCATGATCGGTGGGCTGGTTACTACCCGGAGCA
>BDTG01000021.1 GCA_002897695.1 bacterium BMS3Abin14 | reverse complement strand
AGAAAGAGCGACACCCTCTGAAGAAACGGCCGAAAAAACCATCGAAACCTCAGGTAACGTACAAAGGACCGGTCCGAGATCCTCCCGTTGACAACAATGACTGGGACACCGCGCAAAAAACATCCAAAGAAGAAGTTGGGCCAGAATTCAGTCTCGGCGGTGACGAACATGGAGGGACGGACCCGGTCAAACGACCGGGAAACCGCGAAAGGAAGATCGAGGGGAAAGTAGAAGATGCTTTCCGCGAAGGGACATTCCCTCCTTGCGGTTTCCTGGCCCGTCACAGTGACCGTGGAGAGGACCATCCGCCCCGCGTTTTCCACCCTGCCGCCAATTTCCTCCATGACCGGGACCACCGCCCTGACCTCGCCGACGGAAACGGCATGAAACCAGATAGGCGATCCTGAGTTGGCGGGGGAACCCCCGAGCCTCTGAAGGAGTCCTTTCTTTCGGCGGGGACTGCCCAACAGTTGATAAAGTACCCACGGGGAAGCGATCACAATGGCAATGGCAAGAAGAACGTTGTAAAGGGCGATCCGCCACCACATGTCTCTCACTTCGGGGCCTCGTTTTCCAGAGAGTCGCCGGCCTCATCGCCGAGCGTATATCCAGCCAACTCGGCGGTAACGCTTCCGATAGCAACCTTGCTCTTCATGAGAACGGGAAGGTGATGCCTGTCATCTGTGATCCAGATAAAAAGCTCCCCCTTGCGGCGAAAGATCCCCCCATATTTGATGATGGGGTGGATTTTGAGCGTCTGGAATCGGCCCGCCGCTACCTTGATCTCCTCTTTGCCCAACACCTCAACGATAAGTTCATAGTTTTTTCGGCTCTCGAATACACGAAAACCCACCCTGTCGCCCACCCTGAGGGTTTCGTTCCTCATTACGTAAAGAGAGGAGAGGGTATCCTGCGTGCTCGGGAGGATCTTGTAAACCCGGCTCTCCGTACGATCATCCTTATTTACTATCCGGGTAACGATATGCCGCTCCTGGTCGAATAAAAGGGCCCGGTCCTCCTTTTTCCCGCCCTCGCGCATATGGGCGAGGTATTTTCGGGGCAGGCCGACGGCGGGGTCGAACCGGCTCTCGTAGCGATTGCGGACAGGGTAGAAAAGATCGATGAGGGATCTCGATCTGGCGGTGGAAACGATCCTGAAAAGAGGAATTCCCTCAGAGGAGGTCATATTCCCCACCGACATGGTTGAATCACCAGCGGCTATGCCGTTCCACTTCAGGACGAAATCGAGTTTTTCCCCAGGGGCGAAGGCGCCCTGCGAGTGGGCGTACTGGGCCGGAAGAGTCAGAAGCATAGCAACGGCCAGGAAGCGGAAGGGACGGAACGGGAAAGGCATCAGGGCCGTTCCTCGAGGATGAGCCGGGCAGCATCCAGCAGGCCCGCCGCTTTGGGCACTGTCTCTGACACCATCCCCTTGTCCTGTTTTCCCGTGAGAACCAGGACGGTGCGAAGGCCGCCGGCAATTCCCATCTGAACATCCCTATCCGTGTCACCCACAACCCAGCATTTTCCCGGGTCCAGGCCAAAATCATACGCGGCCCGCTCCAGCATCCCGGCGGCGGGTTTTCTGCATGCACACTGGTCGTCGGGATGGTGTGGACAATGGTATATCCCGTCCAGTTTCACCCCTTTCGCACCAAGTTCCTGGGCCATGCGGAGGTTGACCGCCAGCGCGTCCTCCTCCTGAAAGTAGCCCCTGGCGATCCCCGACTGGTTGGTTACAACGAGGAGAATGTAGCCGGCCCTGTGGAGAAGGCGCATCCCCTCCACTGCGCCGTCGAGAAAAGTGACGCCCCCAGGGTCGCCGAGGTAGCCCGTTTCGTCCAGAATGGTCCCGTCCCTGTCCAGAAAGACGGCCGCCCGGCCGGGGTGGGTTCCGGCGCCTCGATGCCGCCTCATTCCGAAATCTCTCCCGGGGGCCTGGTCCTCCACCTGTTGTGGAGCCAGGTCCACTGCTCCGGATGCCGTCTGATTACAGCCTCCGTCCATTGGGAATAACGGAGTGTCCTTTGAAAAACATCCTCGTTCATATCCTCGATCTCGCCCGATTCAAGGGGCGCCTGTACGACGACTCTGAGTTTCGAACCCTCCCGGAAGGAATATATCGGCACGACCGGAGCCCCTGTTCGCCTTGCGAGGACCGCGATGGCGGTGAGAGTGCAGGCTTCCCTCCCGAAGAAAGGCACAAATATGCCGTCATTTCTCAGGGCATTCTGGTCCACCACGAGTCCCACAATCCCTCCTTTTTTCAACTGCCGGAGGATATCCTTCATCGCTCCGGGCCCGGAAAATATCCTGACGCCCACATCCTCCCGGTAATCCATCCAGACCCGGTTGATGGCTCTGCTCCTGGAGACCTTGCTCACCAGCGACACCGGGTAGCCCCTGAAGGCCAGGGCCGATCCAAGCAGATCCCAGTTGCCCATGTGGCCGGTGAGGCAAAGCACGCCCCTCCCCTCCCCCAGGGCCGAATCGAGATGTTTCTCACCGGAAAACAGGGTGGTGCCCTCGATCTTTCTCCGGTTCAGGTTGGGGAATGTAAAGTACTCCATGAGATTCATGCCAAGGTGGGCGAAGGACCTTCTTGCAACACGCCTCTGCTCAACCGGGGATAGTTCCTGTCCCAGGGCCAGCCGGATATTTTCAAGCGCCAGATGCCTTCGTTTGAAAGCAAGCAGGTAGGCAAGATTTCCGATTCCTCTGCCCACAAGCAGAAGTATCCGCCGGGGAAGCAGAAGCCCGACTACGCCGAACATCCTGATGACCAGGGCGGCAAACATATCCGGAAGTTTCCCCCACATAATCAGGTGTCCACCAGGGAAAGGACCTTCTCCATGAGGATTTTTTCCCCATGGAGGAACACCGGTTCCATAACGAGAACGTAACAGGGAAGGCTGGAAAGGCGGCCCGGCCAGCGGACAGCGTCCTTCTCGGTGGTCAGGAAGGCGTCCGCTCCCACATTCCCGGCCATCTCCAGGAGCGCACGAACGTCGGCTTCCCCGTAAGGATGGTGATCCCGGAAACGGGAGTTTCCCCGGATGTCACATGGGATCTTCCCGGCTGTGGACTCAAAGGATTCCGGGTCGGCGATGCCGGAAAAAGTCAGGATTCGTGTCCCCTCCAACTCCACCGGATCCATTATGCCATCCCCGTCCCACGCCCTTATCCCCAAGGGTCTGAAATCGGCCCAGCAGAGGGCCGCGGCGGTGTGCCCGCGGATCTCTTCCTCGAAGGCGGCGTCAACAGTCCGGGCTTTTGTGACGACAACGATGTCGGCCTCAGCCAGCCTCGAGGCCGGTTCTCTCAGCACGCCGGCAGGCAGGAGACGGCCATCGCCGAACCTTCGGCGATCGTCCACGGCAACGATCTCGAGGTCCCTTCCAAGCGGAAAGTGCTGGAAGCCATCATCGAGGATAAAAAGGTCCACATCTCCACTCCTCATGGCGGCCACACCGGCCCTGTACCGTCGGGATGACACGAAGATGGGAATGTCCCCCAGCCGCTCAGCCATGAGAAGCGGTTCGTCCCCCGCCACGAGGGGATCGGTATCCATCTTTCCACGAAGCATCACCACTTCTCCGGGCGAGGATATCTTCCGGCCGTATCCCCGTGTGAGGACCGCTACTCTGATTCCCCGTTTCCGGAGCCCGGATGCCAGCCACATTACCAGTGGGGTCTTCCCGGCTCCACCTATGGTGATATTTCCAACGCTTACCACCGGGCGGGGCAGATCACGCGATCCCCTCACTCCCCAACGGAACAGCAGCCTGTTCAGACCTGCCGCCATCCCGTAAAGGATGGAAACGGGAATCAGAAGTGAAGACACCCGCGTATGGCCCCCCATATATTTTTCGGCGCCTCTCCGGTCCACGCGGCTTCAGATCTTTTCAGCCTCGTCGATGAGCATGATGGGTATGTCGTCCTCAATGCGGTACCTGAGGCTGCAGGCGCGGCATATAAGGCCTGCGCCGCCTTCCTCCAACTCCAGGTCCCCTTTGCATTTCGGACACGCCAAAATGTCCAGAAGTTCCTTGTCTACGGCCATTTTTACCTCCAGGTAATAAAGATTGTTTGAAAGTTTGAGGTTTGGGGTTTGAAAGTTTCAGGATTCGGATCTCATGCTTCATGTTCCAGTTGTTTGCTCGTTGGACATTGGCATAGAGTACAGGACCTGGGGTAAACCTCAAACTTCAAACCTCAAACTGCGACCTCGCGACTTCAAACCTCAAACCTCAAACCTCAAACTCGCTCGTCCCACCGCGCTGTCCGCCTCCGCCTGGAGGCGCACAAGCACACTCTGAAGTGCCCTGCAGTCCCTGTCAACCGCATCCCCTCCCAGGTCGTCGTCCAGCCACATGGGCTCCCCGTAGATTACGACTCCCCTGCAAAACGGCATGGGGAGAAGATACCTGTCCCAGGCTTTATGAAAAGTCAACGCGGGTTTGGCGGAAGCAGCCAGCGGCAGTATGGGAGCGCCTGTCTTCTTGGCCAGGTACACCGCGCCCGGTTTGACCTCGTGTATCGGCCCTTTCGGCCCGTCCACGGCGAAAGAGCCGTGGTAGCCCTGGCCCATGAGCCTTTTCATGGCGATGAGCCCTCTGGCCCCACCCCTGGAAGCCGACCCCCTGACAATTGGGAACCCCAGGCCTGAAAGCACCCTCGCCTGAAGCTCGCCGTCCCTGCTCAAACTGCTCATAATGGAAACACGCCGCCCCAGAAAGGTCGAGATGAGGAGGAACTGTCTCCCGTGAAAGAAGGCCAGGACAGCGACGCTTCCACGGTCCTCCAGGCCTTCCAACCTTTCCTTACCCAACTCTTTCACACGAACAGATCCGCCCAGAACACGGATCAGCCCCCCTCCCAGCGCCGGCAGGGCCCAGCCCGAAAATCCCAGCTTGTCCGGCTTTTTGTTACGGCTCGATGTCATTTTTGACTATCTCACGGGGGTTGTCGTCCACAAGTAGAGAGTAGAGCCTGGAGTATTCGCCACCCAGTTCTATCAGGTCGTCATGCCTGCCGGACTCAACAATCCGCCCCCGGGAGATCACAACGATCCTGTCCGCGTTCCTGACACTCGAGATCCGGTGGGCAATTATCAGGGTTGTCCTGCCGACAACGAGGTTCTCAATGGCCTTCTGTACGAAATACTCGGACTCGGTATCCAGGGATGAGGTTGCCTCGTCCAGGATGAGGATGGGGGAATCCTTGACGATGGCCCTCGCTATGGAGAGGCGCTGCCGCTGTCCTCCCGACAGCCGGGTGCCTCTCTCGCCGATAACGCTCTCATATCCGTCCGGAAGGGATACGACAAAATCGTAGGCGTAAGCGGTCTCCAGCGCCCGCTTCAGGGTTTCATCACTGACGTCCTCCACCCCGTAGCATACGTTGCTGCGTATAGTGTCGTTAAAGAGCACCACATCCTGGGACACCACGCTTATCTGTCGCCTCAGGCTTTTCTGGGTGACGCTTCGCACGTCGTATCCGTCTACTTTCAGGGAACCCTCAGTAACATCGTAGAACCTCGGAATAAGGCTCGCCAGGGTAGTTTTGCCGCCGCCGCTTGATCCCACGATGGCCAGTTTCATCCCGGGTTCGATATCGAGGTTGATATCCCGGAGGATCCATTCGGTGTCGTAGCGAAATGAGACGTTGTCGAAATGGATCACTCCACGGCTTTTGGGCATGGCCACAGCGTCCTCGGCGTCCTCCACCTCCGGATTCAGATCCATGACCTCGAAAACCCTCTCTGCGGCGGCAAGACCCTGCTGGATTATGTTGTTTACGGAACTGATATGTTTAACCGGCTCATAGAGCAGCATGAGCGCCGTGAGGAAGGAGAAGAATTCGCCCACGGTCATCTGGTCCTTCATCACCATCAATCCACCCACCCAGACAATGCCGGCGATGGAGAGGGCCCCGATGAACTCCATAACCGGACTGGACATGGCCCTCACGCGCTGGATCTTGATGAAGGTCTGAACCAGGCGTTCGTTGTCACCTTTGAAGCGCGCCAGTTCCTCATCCTCGGTACCGGATGCCTTTACGAGGCCTACGCCGGATATCTTCTCCTGCATAAGCTTGCTTAAATCTCCCATCTCCTCCTGGCTTTTTCGGCTGCTCTTTTTCATTTTTCGGCCGAAGTGTACGAGGGGATAGAAGGCGAGAGGCGCTCCGAGCAAAGCCACGATCCCGAGCATGGAATTCCTGTACAATACGACACCGGCAAGCGCAGCGATGGTGAAAACATCCCGCACAACCCCTGTCAGTGCATCAGTAACCGCTCCCTGGATCATGGACACGTCGTAGGTTACCCGTGCCATGAGTACGCCGGTTGGGGTCTTTGTGAAGTAGGACATGGACATGCTGTGCAGGTGTGCGTAGAGGTCGTTCCTTATATCCCGGATCATCTGGATTCCGGCGGCGCTCATCAGGTATGTTCTGAGATATCGACAGACCCCTTTAAACAGGTACAGGAGAATTATCGCAACTGGTATCAGAACCAGCATCTGCCTGTCCTTGCGGATGAAAACGTCGTCGAGGATGTTCTTGATAAGCAGGGCGGACGCAGCGGTTGCCGCTGCGACTCCAAGCATTGCAACCGAGGCGACGACGAGTTTACCCGTGTAGGGTTTCACGTAGCGCAGAAGGCGCTTGTAGATTCGTAACGATTTTGAGAGGCGTTGCTTCACGTCAGTATCCAGGATTGATAGGGGCACAATTTGATTTGGGCGCCCATCAGTGGGCGCTCTGATGACCTTTTGCGAAGTCATCAAACACGTCCAGCGTTGCCCTGGCCGCCAGCCGTGAGGTCCCCAGTCCTTTCAGCTCGTCCATTACCCTCCCTGAGGCGGTTCGATAGGCTTCGATACGGGGCTTATCATCAAGGAGGCTGACGATCTCGTCGGAAATTGCCTTGGGCGATGCGCTATCCTGGAGAAGCTCCCGCACGACTTCTTTCCCGGCAAGGATGTTGGGAAGGCTGATCATGGGCACCTTGATCACCAGTTTTCCTATCAGATGGCTCAACGGGGACATTCTATAGGCAACGGCCTGGGGGGTTCCCAGCAGAAACGCCTCAAGGGTGGCTGTTCCCGATGCCACCACAGCGGCATCCGATACAGCCAGCACTTCTCTGGACTGTCCCTCGACAATTTCGACATCCACAGGGGCGCCTTCGACCATCCTCTCTACCATGGGACGGGAAACGGTATGAGCAAGGGGAAGCAGAAACCTGGCTCCCCCCTCCAGGCGACTGGATATCAGCCCGGCGCTTTCAAGAAAGATGGGGAGAAGCCGCCGGATCTCCCCCGGCCGGCTCCCGGGCAACAGGGCGATCACCTTCGTGTCGCCGTCGATACTGTGCAGAGAACGGAACCCATCGGGATCCTCGTTGCCGAGGAACTCGACGATAGGATTGCCCACGAAAGCCACCGGCACACCCTCGGCCCTGTAAAAATCCTCCTCAAAAGGAAATATGGCAAGAACCATGTCAACACTTCGCCTCAGAGCATTCATTCTCCATTTTCCCCAGACCCACAGCTTGGGGGGAACGTAGTAGACCACGGGGATCCCGCGTTTTCTTGCATAGCCGGCTAGCCGGAGGTTGAACCCCGGGAAATCAATGACGATCAAACCTGAAGGCGGGTCGCTGTTTAACCTCTCCTTGAGCTTGTTAAGTATTCCCCTGATCTTCCCCAGGTTTTTCAGAACATCCCACGTTCCCATGACGGACAGCTCACTGATATGGGACAGGAGGGCGACCCCGGACTGCGCCATGGCATCACCGCCGACCCCGAAAAGCTCAATCTCGGGTACAATCTCCTTGAGAGAAGCGCAAAGGCGGCCACCGTACATATCGCCGGAGGCCTCCCCGGCAACCACCATCATGGCTCTTCTCACGAATACCTTCCCGGAAAATTATCCCCGATTCCCACGAGGGAAATTCCATGCTTCTCACAAAGATCCACAACCTCATCTTTTCCGATGAGAAAACATTTCCCTGCCTCGATTGCCATGGCCCCGCAGCCCGCCTGTATGAGGGACCGGATGGTTCGTGGTCCCACTGTCGGCACATCAAAGTTGAAATTGTGTCCGGAACCAACCACCTTTACAACTACAATCTGCCCTCCAGCCAAATTTCCACCGCGCGCAATGGCCTTATCGGTACCCTCCATGCCTTCCACTGCCACCACGGAGCGCCCCTTGACAATCACCGTCTGGCCGATGTCCAGATCGGCAACATTCCTTGCAACGGGCAATCCGAAAATGACGTCATCCATCTGCGATGAGGATATCTCCGGACCAGCGATGGAACCCTCGCCTGCGACAAGGCCCGGCGCGGCTTCAAGGCCCGGGATTACATTAAAGCCCTCCCCTTCAAGATCGCGCACAACTGCGTTCAGTATGGCGCTGCCCCGTCGGTCAGTAAGGCCGGCTAAAAGGGCGGCGAACCTTCTGTCGAACAGGGAGGGATCGTAGATATTTTTTATGTGGACGCGTCCCATCATGATGACGTCGCCTGCTCCACCCGCCCGAAGTGCGTCGACCAGCGCCTGAAGCCGGCCCACCGGGACCCAGACAACATCCCTTCCGCGGACGGCAATTTTCGTAGAAGCAAGGCCGTTGAGAGCGACTACGGTCAGCCTGGCCCCTGTTGCTTCGAGGGCCTCGGCTGCGGCCACAGGCAGTTCTCCCTCCCCGGCGACCAGCCCTACTGTTCCTGCGCGGCCTGGATTCAACGGACAAAACCCCTTTCGGACCCCCCCAGGAAATCCAGAAGGTGTTGAACCTCCCGGGTCCCGGCGACATCCATTTTTACCTTTTCAATACTATCCGAAAACAGGGATCCTGATCGGAAGATGATTCTGTGTGCGGATTTCAGGGCAGCGATGGCATCCTCGGAAAATCCCCGTCTCTGCAGGCCGATCAGGTTAAGTCCCTTCATGCCGGCCCGATTTCCCTGCACGGTACAATAGGGGGCCACATCCTTAACCACAATGCTGCCGCCGGCAACCATGGCCAGGGTTCCAACCCGGCAGAACTGATGAACGGCCGCCAGCCCGCCTATGATGGCCCCGTCCTCAATATCTATGTGACCCGCCAGGGTGGCGGCATTGGCCATGATAACCCCGTCGCCGATAACGCAATCATGGGCAATATGGGCATACGCCATCACCAGTATGCCGCCCCCGAGGCGCGTTTCACCGATGCCGCCATCGGTTCCCTTGTGGACGGTGCAGCACTCCCGAAAAATGTTCCCATCGCCGACGATCAGCCGTGAATCCTCCCCCCTGTATTTAAGGTCCTGGGGGTCGGAGCCGAGGGTGGCGAACTGGAAAACCCTGTTGTTTTTCCCAATGGTGGTGTCGCCTTCGATTACGGCATGGGAGGCAATCACCGTCCCGCCGCCGATTCTGACTTTGGGTCCGATGATGGAAAACGGACCCACCTGGACCCCCACGTCCAGCTCCGCATCGGGATGCACTAACGCCGCGGGGTGGATGGATGTCTCCGAAACGGCGCCCACTGTCATTTTCCCTCTTCCGCCCGGCCGGCGGCCCTGTCCCTGTCGACGAGCATCGCCTTCATTTCACCCTGAGCAACGACCCGCTCCCCGACGTAGGTCCTGCAGTCGATGTGCAGAACATTACCCTTTAACTTCAGCACCGACACTTCATGCCGCAGCTGGTCACCCGGAACAACGGGACGACGGAATTTCACCTTGTCGATGGACATGAAGTAGACAACCTTGCGGCCGGCTTCCTTTTCCAGGTTGTCGGCATCCGCCACCGATGCAAAGGCCAGAATCCCCCCGACCTGTGCCATCGACTCAAGGATGAGGACTCCGGGCATCACGGGGTGTTCCGGGAAATGCCCCTGGAAGAAACCCTCATTGATAGTCACATTCTTTATCCCAATCGCCTTTTTCCCCGGTATCAACTCGTCTATCCTGTCGATGAGCAGGAACGGATATCTATGGGGCAGGATTTTCATTATCTCGTTAACATCCATCACTCCGTCTCCTCTGCTTCCCCCTCCACATTATGGCCGACTCTCCTCTCCAGTACCCTGATCCTCTTCCGCATGGAGCCCAGTTTCTTTATCATGGCGGCCGACCTTTTCCACTCACCCAAACCGACCGCCGGGATCCCCGCCACCCGGGTTCCCGGAAGAACATCCTTGTACACAGCGGTTTTGGAGGCGACGACGGCGCCCTCACCGATGTTGAGGTGGCCGGCCACCCCCGATTGGGCCGCAACGATGGCATTGTCACCCAACGTGGAACTCCCCGCGATACCCGACTGGCCTACCAGGATGACATTCTCCCCGATCCGGACGTTATGTGCAATCTGTATCAGATTATCGAAGATACAACCGTTCCCGATGACCGTTTCGCCCAACACCGCCCGGTCCACCGCACAGTTGGCCCCGATCTCCACGTCATCCCCAATCCTCACAATACCCGACTGGATGATTTTACGGTGCCGTTTTCCCTCCCTGGCAAAGCCGAACCCATCGCTGCCGATGACCGTTCCGGCATGGATGATGACACGGCTGCCGATCACACATTTTTTTTCCACCACCACGTGGGGATGGAGCACCGTGTCATCGCCGATCACCGCTCCCTGCCCCACGAAAGCACCAGACATGAGAGTCACCCTGTCTCCCACCACAGCCCCTTTTTCCACCACCGCGAAGGGATGGAGGCTGGGATCGGATCCGACACTTGCCCCTGCATGGACAGATGCCCGCTCACTGATGCCGGAAGGGATGTAATCTTCACCGAAAAATGCCTCCATGGCCAGTGCGAAGCCAAAATAGGGATCGTCAACAATCAGGAGGTTCCTGCCTTCAGTGAGTGTGCCGGGTGAGACGATGATTCCTCCAGCCCGGGTCGTCTCCAGGGAACTGCTGTACCTGGAGTTGGAAAGAAATGACAGGTCCGAGCTCCGGGCCTCTTCCAGAGGACGAATACCTGTAACCACAACCCGCCCGTCCCCCACCAGTTCGGCATTCAGAATACGGGCCAGCTCCTTTAAGGTGATCTCCTTCATTTTGCTCCCATGCCGGGCATACGCTCGTTGTATATCTTGACTATGCTTTCGGTCAGATCAACGATATCCTTCGACGAATAGACGATCCCGCCCCTGCTCTCCTCGATGACGAGGGAAAATCCCCTTTCTGCGGCGACCTCCTTGGTAATCCCTACGAGCCCCTCAAGGATTCCGGAGGACATCTCCCTGTTCTCCTTCCCCTCATTCGCCTTGGCCCTGGCAACAAAATCGATGAGTTCCGCCTTCTTCTTCATGTAGGCCTCTTTGAGATCTGCCTGGGCGGACTCACTGAGTACGGGGCTTTTAAGTTTCTCACCCATGGAGTCGAGTTCCGTCTTCATGGCGTCTACCTTTTCCTGCTTCGCCTGGTGTCTTTTCCTCAGAGATTCCTTGGCGGTCATCCCCTCGGTTGTGGCATTAAGAGCCTTCTGGAGGTCGACGACGCCGATCTTGACCAGGGACGCAGCGCCAACCTGTGCCGGAGCAAGGAGACCGAGCAGAAAAAGTGGCATTACAACTACGGTTCCAATCCTGATGTGCATTTTATTTTCCTCCTGTCTAATCATGATAGGATCGCAAAAAGTCCATTAGTACGCAATATATCAGAAGAGTGTCCCGACGGAAAACTGCCATCCAGGCTGGAGTTCCCCGGGTCTCGGGTCCAGGTTAAATCCAAGTTCCAGGCGAAGCAGCCCTACCGGCGAAGTCCAGTGAAACCCGAAACCGGCGTCCGCCCGAAGATCGGCTACGGCCGGCTTTTCATCGGCGCCCCAGACGTTTCCAACGTCAAGGAACAGGATTCCCTTTATCCCGGCCTCCGGCATGAGAGGGTACGATGCCTCGATATTGGAGAGAAATGACCGGTTGCCCCCCAGAGGATCGCCATTTTCGTCCAGAGGCCCGACATCCCGGGGATGAAACCCCCTGAGCGAATTCAGGCCGCCCATGAAGAACCGCTCTGAAACAGGGACGGTGTCCCCATTGTACGGATTAATTATGCCCAACTCAGTATGAACCGATCCTATCAGATCACCGTAAATAGGTTTGAAGTAGCTCGCCTGGACGCGGTTGCGAAAGAAATCGTTGGTGCCGCCCAAGCTTCCCCCTGCAACCTCACTGGATAACCTGAAGTAAAAACCGCTATGGGGGTTCAGGGGATGGTCCCTTGAATCATATTTGTAGCTGATGGCCACGGCTGAAGTGGTGCTCTCGCCCTCCTGCTCCCTGATGAGGTTCGAGGCGCTTGCGCCAACGTTGAAAACATTGTATTTCGCCCGTCTGTAGCTGAGTTGGATGCTGGAAAAATCCGAGTACCGGTAGCCCACCCTGATGCCGCCTCCCTTGCTGTCCTGGGTGTAGTTCGTATAATCCTTGCTGGTATTGAAAAGATCAAAGCTCAGGGAGTAGTGGCCCGAGAAAACCCTGGGTTCCGTGAAGCTTACGCTGTAGGTGTTGGTGTTGGACCCAATCTCCATGTTCAGCTTGGCCTGCTGTCCCCGCCCAAAAAAGTTGCCCTGGGCCAACTGAAGGGTTCCCACCAACCCGTCCACCGAGGAGTAGGCCATCCCCGCCGACAGAGTGCCGCTTGAGGTCTCCCCCAGCTTGATGTCAACGTCCGCCTCACCGTCACCGACGTCTTTCAAGGTTATCGACATCTTGCCGAAAAATCCCAGCGCCCTGATAAACCGTCTGGAATCGTCGAGTTTTTTCTGGCTGAACAGTTTCCCCTCAACCAGCCTCACCTCACGTCGTACGACATAGTCCCTCGTCTTGACGTTTCCGGTGATATTGATCCTTCGAATCCTCACCAGCGGGCCCCGGGAAAGGCGCAGATCGATGTCCATAATCCCCTTTTGGGTGGATTTTGTCATCCTGGGATCAATTTTCGCCCAGGCATACCCCTGGTCCCTGTAGGAATTTTCCAGCATCCGGATGTCGCCGAGCAGTGCGCTTCGACTGAAGATATCCCCGGATTTTTCCTCCATTTCGCCCCGCCGGAACTCCGGAATGCCCTTCCAGTCCCCCGAGAAGATCAGCTTCCCGATGTTATACCGGTCTCCCTCCGACACCCTGATCGAGACATAAAGACCGCCCTCGGGATGTACCCGGACCTCCGGACCCGTCACTTCAATATCCAGGTATCCTTTTTCCAGATAAAGGAGATGAATCCTCTTCAGATCGTCATCGATGAGGGCCTGGTTGAGGACGGCGGAATCGCTGATCCAGGAAAGAGGCCCCAGTTCCTTTGCCTGGACCACGCTCAGGATCTCCTTGTCGCTCAGCGCCCTGTTACCGAGAATGTCGATCTCGCGAACGTAAGTTTTGTGATTTTCTTTAACCGAAAAGGTAATTTTGACCCCTTTTCCGGACTCCTTAACGGCCCCATGGACCTCGGCGTTGAAATAGCCCTTGTCCCTGTAGGCATCTCGAATTATCTTCTCATTTTTTTTCAGTCGGGAAGGATCGTAAAAACCGAAGCTCCTGAGCGTGAGTTTCTTTTTCAGCTCCGATTGATCCAGGGCATCACTGCCGGTCACGGACACCCCGATGATCATGGGGTATTCCCTGACCGTTACTTTAACGGCAAAACCTCCATCGGTCTTCCGGTCATCTATTCCGACACGACTGAACATTCCCATGTCGAACACAGCCTTGACGCCTGTTGTCGCCATGCCGGGATTCCATGGATCACCTGTTTTCCACCCTAAAGCCGCCTCGATACTGCTGGAATCCACCCGTGAATTCCCTTTAATATCCAGGGAAACGATTGTTTTTCCCGCCGCCGCATCCGCGGACCCAACCGAAATGAGTAACCCCAGGACAAGGAATATCGTCATGATGGGAGCAAAAGTTCTGTGCACCGGCTACTCCTCCCGCCTCAAAACGCCGTCCTTGAGAAGGAACCGGCAATGGAATCCGGCAGCCATCTCACGGTTATGTGTTACGATCAGGAAGGTGGTTTCAAGCTGGTTGTTGAGGTCAAAAAAAAGATCCCGCACGGATTCGGCGGTACGGACATCAAGGTTGCCTGTGGGCTCATCGGCCAGAATAAGGGCCGGATCATTCACCAATGCCCTCGCCACGGCTGCCCGCTGTTGCTCCCCACCCGAAAGCTCGCCTGGCCTGTGTTCCGCACGGTCTTCAAGACCCACCCGAGCGAGCAAACCCCGAGCCTTCTCACGGACCATCTCCCAGGTCCTTCCCGCGATGACACCCGGCATCATGACGTTTTCAAGGCAGGTGAACTCGGATAACAGATAATGCATCTGGAAGACAAAACCGATCTCCTGGTTTCTGAACCCGGCAAGCTCTGCGTCTGAAAGGGAAAAGATATCCCTCCCGCGATGAAGGACACGGCCGCCATCGGGCCTGTCAAGACCGCCCAGGAGATGCAGAAGCGTACTCTTCCCGGTCCCCGAAGCGCCCATAATACCTGCAATCTGCCCCTCTGAAAGGGTCAATTCCACTCCTGTCAGGACATGGATATCCCTGCCCCCCTTGTGGAACGTCTTGCAAAGGCCTTCCGTCCGCAGGACCGGCGGGGATGCTGGATTATTCATACCGCAGGACCTCTACCGGGTCCAGGGAAGAGGCCTTTCCGGAGGGGTACAGCGTTGCCAGAAAGCTGACCAGCACGGCGGAGACGGAGATAGCGGCGACATCCAGAAATTTTACCCGAACCGGGATGGTCGTGACATAGTAGATGCTGCTGGGCAGTTCGACCAGATGATAGTTCGCCAGCGCCCACGAGAGCCCAAGACCCAGGAGAAGACCGAGAAGTGTTCCCGACAGGCCGATGACAAGCCCCTCCAGCATGAAAATTCTTCCTATTGCTCCCCTGGTAGCCCCCATCGCCTTCAGGATGGCGATGTCCTTCCCCTTTTCCATGACCGTGAGGATGAGAGCCCCGACAATGTTGAACGCTGCCACGATGATGATGAGGACGAGGATAATGAACATGGTCATCTTCTCGAGCTTGAGCGCAGAAAAAAGATTTCGATTCATCTCGCGCCAGTCCTGCACCCTGTAGCCTGGACCCAGGTCGCTTTGCAGGGAGGCGGCAATCCCGCCTGCCCGATAGATATCCCGGACCTTGACCTCAACTCCGGTCACCCTGTCACCCATTCCGAAAAAAGATTGAGCGGACCCAAGCGTCATCAGGATGAGGCTGGTATCATATTGGTACATTCCGGTGTCAAAGACACCCTTGATCTCAAACTGCCGCATGCGGGGGACCATCCCGAACGGCGATGAGGTCTCGGACGGTGAAACCAGCGTAACCGTGTCGCCGGGTTTCAGACCGTGGATGCGCATCATCTCGATACCGATGACAATACCCCCTTCATCCAACCGGTCAATGGATCCGATGACCATTTTGCCCGAAAGGTCGGTCACGCCCCCTTCACCCGCAGGGTCGATCCCGCGGACAGCCACCCCTGTGACGTCCCCCTCAATCTTGAGCAAAGCCTGTCCAGCGATAAACGGCGACGCGGCCTTAACATCATCCCTGCCTGAAACGATATCCAGGATCCTGTCAACGTCCTTTATCCCCTCTCCCGACCCCTGGATAAGGATATGGGAGGTCGTTCCCAGGATACGGTCCTGCATGTAGGTGGAAAACCCGGTCATGACGGCGATGACCGTAACGAGGGCGGCGACTCCGATAGCCACCCCCAGGATGGAAATAACGGTTACCAGGGAGATAAATGCACGGTGCCTGCGGGACCGGATGTGGCCCAGCGCCACCTTCCATTCAAAGGTGTGCTTCACCGTTCCCCCCTGGAGGAATCAACGCTGCGCTGGTGGGGGAAGAGGATGACGTCCCTGATGGAGGGCGAATCGGTGATCAGCATGACAAGCCGGTCGATCCCTATCCCCTCGCCCGCAGTGGGGGGCAGCCCGAACTCCAGAGCGCGGATGTAGTCCGAGTCCATGCGATGGGCCTCCTCATCGCCGGTCTCCCTCTCGGCCACCTGACGCCGGAAACGCTCCTCCTGATCCCTTGGATCGTTAAGCTCCGAAAACCCGTTGGCTACCTCCATCCCGGATATAAAAAGCTCAAAACGCTCCGCGGTGCCTGGATTATCGTCACTGCGCCTTGAAAGGGGAGAAACGTCGATCGGGTAGTCAAAGACGAAGGTGGGATCGACGAGGGTTGACTCGATGAAATGCTCGAATACCTTCATGTTGATCTTCCCTACCGGATCCTTGTCGTTGACCGGGACATCGTTATTCCTCGCGAAAGCCAGGGCGCTCTCATGGCTGTCAAGGAACGGCTCCTCAAAGCCTTTTACCCGAAGGAGGGCGTCCCTGAAGGACAATCTGGTGAAGGGCTTTTCAAAATCGATCTGCCGGCCCTGATAGGTCGTCACCGCAGCGCCGAGGGTTCCCAGAACGACGTTCCTGAGAAAATCCTCGGTAAAACCCATCAGGTCACGGTAATCAGCGTATGCCATGTAGAACTCCAGCATGGTGAACTCGGGGTTGTGCATGGTGGAGATCCCCTCGTTACGGAAGTTCCTGTTCAGTTCGTAGACCCTCTCGAAACCGCCGACGACCAGCCTCTTGAGGTAAAGCTCGGGAGCAACCCTGAGATAAAGATCCATGTCAAGGGTATTGTGATGGGTGACAAAGGGCCTGGCAACTGCTCCCCCGGGAATCGGCTGCATCATGGGGGTCTCGACCTCCATGAATCCGTTATCGTCGAGATAACGCCGGAGGTTCCGGATGAGGCGATTCCTTGTCCTGAAAACATCCCTTACATCACTGTTGGCGATGAGATCCACGTAACGCTGCCGATATCGTGTTTCCACATCCTTCAGGCCGTGCCATTTCTCCGGCAGAGGGCGAACCGACTTGGTGAGAAGGTCGGCCCTGGCGGCGAGAATGGTCAGCTCCCCGGTCCGGGTTATGAACGGCTTCCCCCTGACCCCGACAATATCCCCGACGTCCCAGAGCTTGAAATGTCCAAACTCCTCATCGCCTACCATGTCCTTTTTTATGAACCCCTGGATGCGGCCTGAGGAGTCCTGGATCTGAAAAAAGGCCGCCTTCCCGAAACTTCTGATTGCCATAACCCTTCCGGCCACCGAAAATTCTTTCCCGGTCCCTTCGACTTCTTCGGGAGAAAGCCCATCAAGCTCCCGTCGCACATCCTCCGCCAGGTGTTCTCTTTTGAAATGGTTCGGGTAAGGGTTGATGCCCTGACGCCGGACCTCATCGACCTTGCCTCTGCGCTGTTGATAGATACGGCTTTCGTCCTGATTTTCGTTCTTCATCAACATCCCTCGGGCAGGCCGGGTGAAGCACACATCTGCCCATGAAATATGGCTAAAATGCCCCAAAAATCAAACAAGTAAAGGTAGTAAAGACCGCCGGATTCGTCAAGGGATTTCGAGGCTTCCCGCTGCCCGCAGGTTCCAGAGATCGACGTACAATGGCTGCAGGCAGAGGGGTGAAACGCGCCGAACGGTAATAAATCAGCTTTTGGCCCTGGGCCATGCGGCGAGATTCTTCGGGATTGTTTTCCGGGTTAAATCTTACGGTGAGGCAGGGTTAATGCCGTACAGATCACTCTCCTGGATGGAACGATAGATAATGCTGTCAGGTTCCCTCTCCTCCAGGCAGACGAGTTCCCATCGATTCGGATTTGCCAGAACCTCCTGCATGAGGGTGCGGTTGATCGCATGGCCGGCGCGGTGGCCGTAATAGGCCCCCAGGATGGGGATGCCCAGCAGGGAAAGGTCCCCGATGGTATCGAGGATCTTATGGCGGACAAACTCGTCGGGGGCCCTCAGTCCATCGGGATTCAGCACTCTGTCATCTCCAACCACGACAGCGTTATCGAAGGATCCTCCAAGGGCCAGCCCGTTCTCCCTTAGCTTCTCAACGTCTTTCATGAATCCGAACGTCCTGGCAAACGCAATTTCCTTCCGGTAAGCCTCGGGAGAATAGTGAAATTCCATGGACTGTCGGCCGACGGTCGGATTTGTAAAATCGATGGTGAACTCGACGCTGAATGATTCGGCAGGGGAAAGGGAGGCATGGGCATTCTGGTCACCCGCCTTAATCTCCCTCAGAACCCTTATCATCCTCTTGGACACATCCTGATCCACAAGCCCGATTCTCTCAATCCCGCGGACAAAGGGCGCTGCGCTGCCGTCGAGAATGGGGATTTCATCACCGTCAACCTCGATGACAGCATTATCCACCCCTGATCCTGCCAGTGCGGATAAAAGATGTTCGACAGTCTTGACAGAAGCACCGTTGAGGCCGACGCTGGTGGAGAGAAGGGTATCGGAAATATTTTTTACGGTGGCCGCCATCTCGGGCGCACCGGGAATATCGGTCCGCCGGAAGCGATACCCGGTATCAGGGTCACCGGGAAGAATGCGAACCGAAGTCTCCACCCCGGTGTGAAGGGCAATGCCGGCGAACTCCACCGTCCCCATGAGTGTCTTTTGCTGAATAAGGCTCCCCATATCAGGATCCTACAGGCAAATCCTGTGCCAAGTCCGCGGAGGAGGATATAGATAAATTTTTTAACATTTACAGCATGTTGCACTGCATCGACAGGCTGCTTTCAGGGAAGTGGAATTGAGACAAGGAGAAAATGTGGTCTTATTGCAACACTGTGTGTCTATTTTACTACAGGGTCGCACACGGGATCGCTTCACCTGGGAACGGTTCGCGATGACTGCGCCTGTCATTGCGAGCATAAAGTGAGGCATATTCCTAATTCTTCCTCCCTTCCTGATGGACCCTATCCTCATTCTTCCTCTCCCCTGGGGGGGAGAGGACCGAGGTGAGGGGGAAAGTGTTTTGAGGGGGGAGGACCGAGGTGGGGGTGACGACGCGGCAATCCCGGACGGCTTGTTGTGCAGGGCAGACTCTGGACTCCGGACATTGGACATTGGACATTGGACATTGGACATTGGACATTGGACATTGGACATTGGACATTGGACATTGGACATTGGACAATTATTTATGATCTCTGGAGAACGTTGAAAAGTCCCAGCAGCCCACCCATGGCGAGGAAGGCCCCGGGGGGCAGGATCATGACCAGCATGTCCGGGTAGGCCCCACCCAGGACGTTGATCCCCAGCCAGGTACCGCTGCCCAGAATCTCGCGGACCGACCCCAGCAGAGCCAGGGAAAGGGTGAAGCCGACCCCCATGCCCAGTCCATCGACCACGGATCTGAGCACAGGTTGACGGGAGGCGAAGGCCTCGGCCCGGCCGAGTATGAGGCAGTTCACCACGATAAGGGGAATAAACAGGCCAAGTGTTTTGTGCATGGGGTGGGCCCAGGCAGCCATTACCAGGTCCACGACGGTGACGAAGGAAGCGATGATGATGATAAACGAAGGAATACGGACCTTGTCGGGGATAATCTTCCGCATAAATGCTACGACGGTATTGGAGCAGACCACGACGAAAAGCGTCGCAAGCCCCATGGCAATGCCGTTTATAACGCTGCTCGTGACCGCAAGGGTCGGACACAGCCCGAGTACCATGCGAAAGACCGGATTCTCGCCGAATATCCCCTTGGTGAACTCCTCGCGATAACTCGTCATGAGGTACCCTCCGCATTGGAGAGAACCTTCTCCCGGTTCTTCTTGAACCAGACGAGGCCTCTCCTGACTGCGCCGACGACCGCCCTGGGGGATATTGTAGCCCCGGTGAGCTGGTCTATATCCCCACCATCCTTCTTGACCTTGAAATTGGTATTCTCAAGGGAACGCCCCTTGAACTGATCCTTGAAGGACGGTTCGACGATCCGCGCTCCCAGGCCCGGGGTCTCCGCATGGGCGAGAATTTCGATACCGCCCAGGCTTCCGTCCGGCAGCACACCCATCATGATCAGGATGTTGCCGCTGTACCCGTCCGGAGCGATGACCTGAAAGGCAACACCCGTGATACCGCCTGCACCCGAGGCCCTGTACACACGGACTGTCTGATCCTTGTTCCATGGAAGGTCGATGTACTGACTGTCCGGGTCGATCTCCATCCCGGGAAGGACGGCCTGGAGGGACCGAATGACCTCGAGCTTCATCTGGTATGCGATGGGCGCCTTTGTCACCTTGTAAACCGTTGCCAGGATAAGAGCCGCAACCAGGCAGATCGTGCCAAGAACCACGACAAGACGCACCATTCCGGTTTTCATGCTTTCACCCCCCCGGCGGGTGAATAACCGAAGACCCTCGGTCTCGTATAGCGATCAATAATGGGGGTTAGCGAGTTCATGAGCAGGATGGCGAATGAGACTCCCTCGGGATATCCGCCGAACAGCCTTATGAAAACCGTGATCGCCCCGCACCCGACACCGAACATGATCATGCCGCTGGTTGTCACCGGGCTGGTGACGTAATCGGTGGCCATGAAGATGGCCCCCAGAAGGAGACCACCTGTAACGAGATGAAGGAATGGCGAGGCGTACTTCTGGGGATTGATCAGCCAGAAAAGACCGGTCATACCAAAGACGGTGGCCAGGAAACTCCCGGGTATATGCCAGGTAATCACCCCCCGCGCCAACAGAAAAATCCCTCCGAGCAGCAGCGCAATGGCTGACACCTCTCCCAGGCTGCCGCCCATGCGTCCCATGAAGGGATCAAGAAGACTCATATGGGCGATATCACCGACATTCCCGTGTAAAAGGAGATTCGTCTTTATGGCCCCAAGGGGAGTTGCCTTGGTCACAGTGTCGAGAGAAAGGGAAAACGCCCCGGGCTCAGGCCAACTTGTCATGGCCACGGGAAAGCTGATGAGGAGGAAAACCCTCGCCACGAGAGCCGGGTTGAACGGATTGTAGCCCAGCCCGCCGTAGACCTGTTTGCCCACAAGGATAGCAACGCTGCTCCCGATCAGGACCATCCATACCGGGGAAGATGAGGGGAGGTTCATTGCCAGCAGAAGACCGGTAAGGATAGCGCTGCCGTCCTTCAGGGTGGACAGCCCTTTGCCCCGGAGCCGAAGGACAAGGCCCTCGAAAATCAGGCAGCCAATAATCGACACCGCAATAACCCTGACAGCATTCAGCCCGAAAAAGTACACTCCCACGCCGGCGGCGGGCACAAGCGCCACAATGACACCGTACATGGCCGTTTCTATTGTTTTGGGCGACCTCAGGTGGGGAGAGGGCGCAAGGACACTCTTGGTCATTTTGATCGGCTCCTGGCCAGAAGTTCAGCCTTGCCCTGTCTTATGTATTGCACCAGATTTCGGTCGGCAGGACAGATATAGGTGCAGCATCCGCACTCGATACAATCCCTGATATGGTACTCCTCCAGTTCGTCAAAATGGTCCCACTCCACCAGGTTGCCAAGGGTATGGGGCAAGAGATGAACAGGGCAGGCTCTCACACACGACCCGCAGCGAATGCAGGGACGGGACTGAAGTTCCCTGAAATCTCTCGCCCCGAAGACAAGCAGGCCGCTGGTTCCCTTGGTCATGGAGCTCTCAAAACCGGACAGGGGCAGCCCCATCATGGGGCCCCCGCTGATAATCCTCGCCGCCGGCCCCTGGAGCCCGCCGGTAGTCTCGATAATGTGGGAAAGGGGGGTCCCCATAACCACCCGGTAATTCCCGGGCCCTTTGGGAACAGTCCCGCCGAGTGTCATGACCCTCTCGACAAGGGGACGGCCCGTCGTGACGGCCTCGTGGATGGCGGCCAGGGTACCGACATTCTGAACGACGACGCCCACGTCCATGGGAAGGCCCCCCGATGGCACCTGCCTGCCGGTCAGGGCAAAAATAAGCTGTTTTTCAGCGCCCTGCGGATACCTTACCGGTAATACATCTACCTCGCATCCGGGGGGCAGGTCCATGGACCGGATCTTTTCGGCCGCGTCAGGCTTGTTGGCCTCAATGGCCACAATGGCCCTGCCGGCGCCAACGATCTCCATGGCCAGGCGCAACCCGCCGATAATCGGATCGGGGTCCTCCAGCATGACACGGTGATCCGCGGTCAGGAACGGTTCGCACTCGACCCCATTGGCGACAACGAGATCAATGGGTTTGTCCTTCGGAGGGTTAAGCTTCACGTGGGTTGGAAAGGCCGCGCCGCCCATCCCGACGATACCTGCGTTTCTCACCATCTCCTTCCACGCTTCAGGCCCTTTCTCGAGATCAGGATCCGCGTGCTTCAGGGTATCCCCGGCCTCATTCAGTCCGTCGGGCTCAATAATGATTGCAGGGATAAAACGGCCGGAGGGATGCGGCATGGGCTCGATACCCTTTACCGTCCCTGAGGTCGGTGCATGGAGCCCCGCCGACACAAAACCGGAGGGCTCCGCAATGGGCTGGTACTTCAGGACCCTGTCCCCCCTGGAAACAATGGGCCTCGCGGGGGCTCCGATGTGCTGGGACAGACTGACCGCCAATTCATCCGGCAATGGTATCTGCACGATCGCCAGATCCCTCGTTTCCTTGTGATCGTGAGGATGAACCCCGCCATGGAACATTCTTTTCATCTCAAAATGACCTCATCATGAAATACCGAATCATTTTTTCGTCTTCTCCCCATTCAGCCGACGGGCTTCCTCCTCGCTCAGGAGGTCTTTCAGCTCGTCCATAAATTCGTTGATGTCCTTGAATGAACGGTAAACGGAGGCAAACCGCACGTAGGCCACCTCGTCCAGGTCATGCAGTTCCTGCATGACGGTCTCGCCAACAGTACTGCTCTTGATCTCCTTTTCCCCGTTTTCCTGGACCTTCTTCTCTATCCTGTCGACGATCTCTTCCAGCATCTGAACACTGATGGGCCTCTTCTGGCAGGCGGTCTGGATCCCGGAAAGGATCTTGGCCCTTTCAAACGGCTCACGGCGACCGTCCTTCTTGATCACCATGGGCAGGATATCCTCAACCCTCTCGTAGGTAGTAAAGCGCCTGCCGCAGCCGAGGCATTCGCGCCGGCGGCGGATGACATCGCTGTCGCCCGTAAGACGGGAATCAACTACCTTGTTGTCGAAATCGGAGCAGAATGGACATTTCATTTCCTGTCTCCCTCGAGATATTCCACCTCAAGCCCTGCCTGGGCGAGCATCTCCACCGCAAGGCTGTCGGGATATCCCTGCCCGCAGACAATCCTCTCCACACGTACGTTAATGAGCATTTTGGCACAGATAACACATGGGCTGTCAGTGGTGTACACGGTGGACCCCGAAAGGTTTATGCCGTGCCTGGCCGCCTGAATGATTCCGTTCTGCTCCGCATGAAGGCCCCGGCAGATCTCGTGCCTTTCACCAGATGGGATGCCGAGCTGCTCTCTTAGGCATCCCACCTCAGCGCAGTGCGGGACACCTGAAGGCGCGCCGTTGTAACCGGTGGCCAATATATTTTTGTCCTTTACAAATGCAGCCCCGACCTGACGCCTCAAACAGGTTGACCTGCCGGCGACCAGGTGGACGATATCCATGAAATACCGGTCCCATGAGGGACGATGCGGCCCGGAGCTCACCTATTCTCAGTCCTCGAGCCGGTGGCCGTAGAACGGGAAACTCTCACACAGCTCCCGGACCTGTCCCTTGACCCGGGCCAGAAAGGCCTTGTCGTCACGTTTGCGAAGTACCTCCCCTATCCAGCGCCCTACCTGGAGCATCTCGGGCTCCTTCATGCCCCGGGTTGTGATGGCCGGTGTGCCGAGACGCAGGCCGCTGGTGATGAAGGGACTCCTCGTCTCAAAGGGCACGGTGTTCTTGTTTGCCGTGATGCCGGCCGCATCCAGTGCCTCCTCGGCGTCCCTCCCGGTGTACTCCTCGTCACGAAGATCCAGGAGCATCAGGTGGTTGTCGGTTCCGCCGGACACCAGTTTGAATCCGTGTTTGACCAGTTCGCCTGCCAGAACAGCGGCGTTGGTGACGACCTGGCGCTGGTACTGCTTGAAATCGGGCTGCAGGGCCTCCTTGAAGGCCACTGCCTTGGCGGCGATAACGTGCTCCAGGGGCCCGCCCTGGGAACCTGGGAACACCCGGCTGCCCAGCTTCCTGGCCCAGTCCCCGGTGCTCATGATCATGCCGCCCCGGGGACCCCTGAGGGTCTTGTGGGTGGTGGTGGTCACGATATGGGCGTGGGGAACGGGGCTGGGGTGCTCGCCCGCGGCCACCAGACCGGCAATGTGGGCCATATCCACGAAGAGGATCGCCCCTGTCTCGTCGCAGATCTCACGGAACTTCACGAAGTCAATGATACGGGGGTAGGCCGAAGCCCCGGCAATTATCATCTTCGGCCGATGTTCCCTGGCCAGATCCCGTACCTGGTCGAAATCGATGCGCTGATCATCCTCCCTGACACCGTAGGATATGACGTTGTAAAGAAAACCGGAAAAGTTCACCGGGCTGCCGTGGGTGAGGTGCCCGCCGTGGGCGAGGTCCATCCCCATCAACGTATCGCCCGGCTCGAGGACAGCGAAGTAGACCGCCATGTTGGCCTGGGCGCCGGCGTGGGGCTGGACGTTGACATAGTCCGCGCCAAACAGCTCTTTTGCCCTGTCAATGGCCAACTGTTCGCTGGTATCCACATGCTCGCAGCCGCCGTAGTAACGCTTCCCGGGATACCCCTCGGCATATTTGTTTGTCAAAACACTGCCCTGGGCCTCCAGCACGTCCTCACTGACCATATTCTCGGAGGCAATGAGCTCAAGCTGGTATTCCTCCCGCTCGGTCTCAAGGCGGATGGCGTTATATATCTCCGGATCGAACTGTTCCAATGACAAATTCATTCCCTCCTACAGGTCCATCTTGTCCGTTCGGCGCTTGTGACGACCGCCCTCGAAGGGCGTGTCCAGCCAGGTATCGACGATCTCCTTCGCAAGGTCGGGGCCTATAAGCCTGCCGCCCATGGCAAGGATATTCGCGTTGTTGTGCCTGCGCGCGGCCGAGGCGGTGAAGTGATCGTGACACAGAGCCGCCCTGATGCCGCGATGGCGGTTGGCGGCTATGGACATCCCGATCCCTGTCCCGCAGATGAGTATTCCCATGTCGACCTCACCGCTCAGGATCCTGTCCACCACCTTGCGGGCGAAATCGGGATAGTCCACCGAATCCTCGGAATCGGCACCGACGTCGATGGCCGGAATTCCACGGGCCTTCAGGTGGCCCTTGACCAGGCTCTTGAGGGCGAAACCGGCATGGTCCGATCCCAGGGCGATCCCAGCGCCCAGGTATGGTTCAGAACTCACTCTTGTTCTCCCCCCCCCTCACCTGTCCAGGTGAAAATCGTTTCTTCTCATCGACCGTAACCCATCTTCCGTCGGGCGCTCAGGTAAACGACCACATCATACGTTCCGGCGACGATTTGTCAAGCACGACACTGTAAAGTAATCGGTGATTATGGTAATTTACGGCTATGGATTACCTCTCCTTAAAAGCCGCTGTCACTCAGGCAGCACATCTGTTAAACGGCAGACGGATGTCCGGTGTTCGCCGGGCCGCAAGGGATGAAGTAGTCCTGGACTTCGGGGGGAATGGCCTTCTCCTCTCCATCCGGGCGGACCGCCCGGGGGTATTTCTTCCCCCGACAGGCTCCGGAATAAAGGCGCCGGGGGGATTCTTCTCCGATTTTCCGGCCTCCCGAGTAAAAGGGGCGGTCCTGGCCTCAATGATCATGCCTGAAAAGGGGGACAGGATAGTCAGAATGGAATTTTCCGCAGGGTGGCCCGAAAAACGGGGGGAGACCTTCGTCATGGTCCTGGAGGTCATGGGACGCCACAGCAACCTCATCCTCCTTGACTCCGACGAAAGGATTATGGGCTCACTGAAGCAGGTACCGCCCGACATGAGCAGGGTCCGGCCGGTCATTCCCGGACACAGGTGGACACCCCCGCCCGTAAGGCCCGGCTCGGCCATTGAGGACATTTCGGCCGAAACCCTTCGCGGCGCCTCCTGCAATGGTGTCCGTGAACTGATGGACTGTGTGCGAGGACTCTCGCCTGTGACGGCGCGGTTGGCCATGTCAAGGGCGCCGCATGGTGACCCGGAGAAACTGTCGGCTGCCCTCCGGACGATGTCCGAACAGTCGACCGGTGGGTCTGGATGCCTGGCCCTGCGGGGGGAACGATGGAACCTTTTTCCCTTCCTTTTGGCCCATGAAGAGGCCGAATCCATACGGGCATTTACCTCCTTTTCAGAGGCGGCGTGGGAATGGAGAGGACAGACCGGCGCTGACGAGGGGCGGCGTGTTCCGAATCCCGTCCAAAATATGGCTGGGCGGCTGAAAAATGAGGCGGAAAAGATTGAGCGCAGCCTGGCAATCATCGAGGACGAGGAGACCCGATGCCGTGGATACGGTGAGCTGCGGTTAAAAGCCGAGTCAATCCTCATCAATCTCTCACAGATCCCCCGGGGCGCATCCCGGGTCACGCTCGCCTATCCTTCCGATGAAGGTTCCTCCATCGAGATCGAGGTTGACCTGGATCCTTCCATTACCCCCCGGGCCAATGCGGACCGCCTGTTCTCCCGGGTAAAACGGCTCAAGCGCGGCCTCGCAGCGTTGAAAAAGAAAAAAACTGCCCTGGAATCGTCCCGGAAGGATATCGAGAAAGCCCGAAATGCCCTTTCAGACGGCGACGAACGACCGGCAAAAGCGTTCCTGAGAAGGGTTGCCCCTCCGGAAGCGGCCGGCAGGTCGGGGCGCCGGAAACCCGGCAGTGGGAAATCCGGAAAGTCTCCAGGCAGGCGATACTGGAAGGAGGGGTTCACTATCCTCGTCGGCAAAAGCGCGGCCGACAACGAGAGGGTGACCTTTGAGGCGGCTTCGCCCCACGACCTCTGGCTCCATGCCCGGGATTACCCCAGTTCACATGTCGTCATACTGACCGGGGGAAAACGGCCCCCGGAGGAGGTAATCCTGGAAGCGGGCCGATTGGCTGCAGCCAAAAGCGGAGCGAAACGGGACTCCACGGTGGAGATCATGGTGACGGAGAGAAAATGGGTCCGGAAGATCAGGGGAGGCAGGCCGGGCCGGGTCACGGTGGAACGTTTCCGTTCCATCAGGGTCAAACCGAAGGGCTAAAACCTTTCTCACGCCCCCGGGCACCACGCTGCCGTGGTTCTCTATTTTCAGGTTCCATGTGGACCAGGACGTCGAAGACGCGGCTGTCCCTTTCCAGGATCGACCTCTTCACCTCGTAGGCCACCGCGTGGCCCCGGTCAATGGACATCTCGGGATCCAGGCCCAGATGGACCTCCACGGCGATGAGACTGCCGACATACCGCATCCTGAGGTTTCTGACGCTCCTCACATCCGGAACCTCCATTATCATCCGGTGGATGCGTTCCATGTAGTCCCCGGCCGGCGCGGTGTCGATGATCCTGAGGGTAGCCTTCCACCCGATCTTTCCTCCGGTTCCTATGACCAGAATCGCCACGACAAAACCGACAAGCGGGTCGGCTGCCGCGAAGGCGGGATGGATTATGGCGAGGCTGACGGCCAGGAGAACACCCACGGAGGACAGGGCATCGCTTCGGTGATGCCAGGCATTGGCCACGAGGGCGGGGTGTCCCTCGCTTCTGGCCGTGCGCATGGTGATCCGGTAGAGCCACTCCTTGCTCAGGACGCTGAAAAGGGCGGCTGGAATGACGAACATGGACGGGGTTGTGTTGGAAGGGCTCAGGAGGTCTCCCGCGGAGTCATAGATGATCAGGATGCCGGCCAGGACGAGAATGCCCCCAAGGAGCATCTCCACCAGTATCTCCACCTTTCCATGCCCATAGTGGTGGCTCTCGTCGGTGGGCTTTGCCCCGATGATAAGGCCGCCGACGAGTATGGCGTCGGTCATCAGGTCCGTCATGGAGTGGAGGCCGTCGGCCACAAGCGCCCGGCTGTGGCCGAGGATTCCGAGGCTCAGTTTTAAAACGATGAGGACAACGTTGAGAACAGAACCGATGACGGTAACCCGGATACTGCTGCCAATGTGTTCGCGGGTGTTCGCCATCAGACCGGAACCGGCCCGCCTGCCAGATCCCTTATCTCCTTCGGAATGCGCTTCGGCCTTAAATTCCTTCCGACACAGACCACCGTCGTCCGCCCCTCAACCATAAGAGTGTCGTCGGCCGACCGGAAAATCCTGTGCTCGAAGGTAACGGAGGTCCTTCCCATCCGGACCACACCCGTTTCGATCCTTATGAGGTCATCGTAGAAACCGGGAGAGCGGTAATTGATCTCGGCATGGATGACGGGAAACAGAAATCCCTGATCATCCAGCTGCTTTACGGTGCAGCCACGCGCACGCAGGCACTCGGTACGGCCCCGCTCAAAGTACCTGAGATAGTTTCCGTAATAGACGACACCGCCTGAATCGGTATCCTCGTAGCACACCCGGTATTCGATATTCGAAACCTGATCTCTTCCCGGTTCGCTCAAGGCGAGATTATCCTGGGAGTAATGAAGATCAGCAGTTCGCCATTGTCCCTTGTCTTTTCCTTTCGCTTGAATGCGCCGCCGATAAGGGGGATGTCCGCCAGAATTGGGACCCGGCTCTCCACACTTTTCTCATTTTCCTGAAGAAGGCCCCCGATAACCACGGTTTCGCCGTCCCGGACTCTGACCTGGGTCTGCGCCTCCCGGGTCTGGAGCGCGGGGACATCACTCACCGTTCTGGTCCAGTCGGGCTCCGTCCTTTCGGCGGAAATCTTCATCACAATCTGGCCCTGGGATGTGACCTGGGGGGTGACCGTCAACTTCAGAAATGCGTCGATATAGTCAATCTTCGTGGTGGCGACCCCCTGCTGCTCACTGACGGTCTGGATCGGTATCTTTACCCCGGCCTGGATGGTGGCCTCGGCCCTGTCGAGAGTGACGATCTTGGGCGTCGAGATGATCTTGCCCACCCCCCTGTTCTCCATGGCGGTGAGCTGAAAATCGAGGTTCAGGGATCCGTCCAGCCTTCCGAAGGAGAATCCGGCGCCTCCGAACACCACCGGCGCGGCCGGCACATTCACAATGCTATTGCCTGCCTGAGTGCCGAACACCTTGGTGACGTTGCCGCCTGAGGTTCGGCTGTATTGGAATCCCCACCGGACCCCGAGCTCCTTTGCGAAGGTCGTGGTTGTCTCAACAATGCGGGCCTCAATCATGATCTGTGGAACCGGCTGGTCCAGCTCCTTTATGAGCGCCGCTACCTCATCTATCCGATCCTGACTTTCATTGACCAGCACACTGTTTGTCGTTTCGTCGGGGGTGACGGATCCGTCCCGTGACAGGGACTTCGCGAGGGTCTTTGCCAATGCCTCTGCCTTGAAATAGTCCAGCCGAAAGACCCGGTGCACCATGGTATCCCCTCTACCAACCATGTTCAGCCTGGATTCAACCCTGAGAATAGACCCATCCTTGACCGCCCGGAGATCATTCATCTTCATGATGGAGTCGAGGATCTCCTCGAACCCGACCCCACGGAAACTCGCTGTCACTGTACCTTTAACTCCGTCGCCTATAATGATGTTTATCCCCTCCTGATCTCCGAGGAGTCGAAGGACATCCTTGACGTCCGCCTCCCTGAACTCCAGGTCGTAAGGACCCGCCGCCCGTGCCAATCCCACGGACAGGAGAAGCAGTGCGAGGCAACCTGTGAGAAATTGAACAGCGGGTCTGTATCTTCTGATCTCTTTCATGGCTTTAACCCCTTCAGGGAAGGCTGCTTTTGATTTTAAAAAGCGGTTTAAGATGTATCTCAAGAAGCCCGCCGGGTCCCTTGAGATATACTGAATTCTTCGTGATTCGAACGACTTTGCTTCCTTTAATTCTGTCCCCCGGATGAACGACGACGCCGTTGACCACGGCAGCCGGCTTTGCCCCACCCATGATGACAGCCGTCAGAGAAACACCGGAATCAGATAGTCCCAACGTTTTTCCTGTAACTCCCAGGGAAACTTTGGGGATAAACGGATCGGGGCCCCAGCTGAGCGGTGACGGGTTTTCCCTGAACCATTCCATGTCCAGATCGGAGAGAGAAACACCGTGTGCTACCGCAGCCATCGAGGCCATAAAAAATGCAGCAAGGACAAACAGGATCAATCCGGGTTTCATTACTCCTCCTTGATAGGGTCGGAAAGCGAAAAGTATCATTGGGCACCTTGATGACTTCTTGCAAAGTCATCATCCTTGAGAAGGAACGTTGAAGCCAATATCTGGGCCTGGACCTTCCTGTTATCCTGGTCACCGCCGGTAATCTGGACATTGTCGATAAGGATAAGCCTGTCCATATTCTCCAGCGCCGACAGGTATTTCCCGATATTTATATATCTCCCCTCAACCTGAATCTTGAAAGACAGCCTGGTCAGATTGGGGGTATCCTCGGGGGGGTAGGGCAACAGGCTGAGAACTGAGACCCCGGTTCTGACTCCCGGCTGGGTAAGTTTTCCCAACAGATCGGAAATGTTTTCCTTGGTGGGCAGCATCCTTTTTGCGGCGTCAAGGTGCTCCTCCAGAAGCCTGTACTTCTCCAACACATCCTGTTCCATGGCTGCACGGGTCTTCATATCCCCGACATCCGTGTGAAGTGAACGCACCTCACCGGCCACCGCATCCATCCTCTTTCTGGAGGCCTCGATCCTCTCCAGTTTGGGATCGAGGTAGAGCCTCTGAAATGGGAGGTAAAGCACCATCATGCCCAGGATAAGGGCCAGGTAGCGGACCAGTTGCTTCCCGCCGGAAAGCCGTGAAAAAACGTCTCGAACCCCGATCATCTCAAAACCTCCCTGCGCCAGGGGAGAGAACGGCGTGGACCTCAAACCCGTAGAGGTCCCTGCCGGCCATTTTGGTCAGTCTGCTGTACTTCAGGCTGACCCCGGAAAAATCAGGGTGATTTTCCAGATAAAACAGGAACCTCGCAACCCATTTGTTAGACAATGCCGTACCGCGGAGCACCAGTTCCCGGCCGGATTCCCTCCCGCTGCTGCTCAGTGAATTCAGCCAGACACCTTCCGGGACGATATACGTTATCTGGGCAAGGATTCTTGACCAGAAAATCTTCCCCCGGATCAGGCTTTCGAGCAGGTTTACCACCTTTCCGTCCTCGGCCTGCCTGGCCTGGATACCCTCGATTCTGCGGAGGATCTCTTTTGTCCTGTCCTCCTCGAACAACAGCTGGTTTTTCTGAAAATTCAGGCTGGCAATCCCCTTCTGGATGGCAATGAACCGCCTCTCATACATGACCCCAACGGTCACAAGGCCGGTGATGAAAAAAACCACCAGAAGGACCATGATCAGATCTCCCAATCGCAGGGATTTCCTTGCCTTCACATCGTCAGGTAGAAGGTTGGTACGATATCTCATCTCGACCTCACTCCTTCAGGGCCAATCCCAGAGCTGTAACCAGCCTGCCGCCCTGGGAGACCATCATGTCACTGTCCCTCACGCCGGCGGATACCGGCAGATTCCCAAATGGGTTTAACACCTCGACGGGCAGGCCGAGCACATCCTGAAATGCCCCATCTACACCTGGCATCAGTGCACCTCCTCCCGTGAGCATAAGACGTTCCACAGGACCTTCCTTGCGTTCGGCGACATAAAACCGGAGGGTCTGAAACACCTCATCGACAATGAGTTCCAGCGTGCCGCGAAAGGCCCGGGCCATCTGCTCGTCTCCCCCCTCCCCGGACGGGACACCCATTCGCTTGTGTTTTTCCGCTTCCCACCAGGTAAGTCCCGTTGCCTGTGAGATTGCATCGCTGATACTGTCGCCTCCTGAAGGGATCATGCGAAAAAACCTTACAGAGCCATCCTTGAGGACAATGAGGTTGGTCTGGGACGCACCGAGGTCCACCAGACCGATAGCGTTGTTCGTACCGCCTGAAGCCGGCAGACAGGAAATCTGGGCAAGGGTCGAAAACTCCAGCGACTGGACCTTGATCCCCATGTCCAGCAAACTTCTGCCGAGAAACTCAAGCGGCCTTTTCCTGCAAACGACAGCCAGATAGGCATTCATACTACTCGTACCATCCACTACTTTGCCCATTTCAATATAGTCTACAACCATCTCGTCGACTGCCAGATCCCATTCCTTGCGGATCTCCCAGACAATGGCGCTTTTCAGCTCCTCCGGGGGCATGGCGGGAAGCTTACGGTAGGAAAGCCGCACCATATCGTCCGGAAGGGAGACGTATGCCTTACCCCCCTTAATGCCGTTGAGCTGGAGGGAAAGGGCAATATCCTCAAATAGGTCGGGCCGCCACCCGTCCCCCTCAAAGGATCGCTTCTCCTTCGCCACAATCGCCCAAGCGGCCAGGCTGGGGCTTTTAGGGGCCCCATTTACCTGAACGATTTTAAGATCCCTCCGACCGATATCGATCCCCAGGACTTTTCCTGAACCAATAGACATGAAACGTCACCTCCCGCCTGATTCGCTATTGCCTCCAACGCCCTTTCGAAGCTCCAGGGCGGCTATTCCCTCCTCGATAAGCGAGACCCTTCTGCGGATAAGGGCATCCTCCAGCCCCGGGCCGCGAGAGGGGTTGGCAAGGTATCTACGGTAGGCTGCCACTGCCGCCTTTTTTCGTCCGGCAGCCTCAAGAACAATGGCGAGATTAGCTTGCGCCACCGCATATTCCGGGACCAGGGCCAGGGCCTTCTTCAGGTCCCTCTGCGCCTCCGGGTATCTCCCCATCCGACGAAACACGACTGCCCTGTTATTCAGTGCCTCCGCATAACGGGGATTTTTTGCAAGGGAGCTGTTGTAGAGGGAGAGGGCCTCCTTGAGCTTCCCCTCCTTTCTGAGCACAACCGCCAGGTTGTTGGCAATTTCAGCACGGTTGCCCACAGGCAGCGCGAGGACCTGCCTGTACTCCTCCTCCGCTGTGGAAATATCCCCTGTACGAAAGTGCCGCAGGGCATCCGTAGCCAGTTGTTCCGCGGGGTCAATCGTGGTTGTTGGACGGGGGACGGTCTCTTTTGCCGCTGGGGGCGTTGTCATTGCGGAAGAAACAGTACCGGACACCGGAATACCGCGCTGTGTGTCCACCCCCTTCGACAGCAGCCCCACCCTCCAGACCAGGACTCCAAGCGCAAGCACCCCCACCGTAACCGCTGCGACAGTCAGAATCGAGGAACCTTTTCGGGATGATCGACACTTATCGGGTCCGGGTGGGGCCTCCCCGGGCAACCCGATATCAGGCGGACCTTGAACCTTCTTTAAAGCATCATGGATAATGCTCATGTCTGTCTTCTCCATCCTCTCCCATCGAATCGGGACAGGTAATACCCGGTGACGTCGTCAAGTACTCCGGTGGCCTGGAGGCCCCAACGCTTCTGGAGGGTTGCGATGGCTTTTTCCGTTCTCGGTCCGAATGTCCCGATGGCCTGATCACGGGCAAGCATGCCGAGGGAAACCAGGGCGGTTTGCAGGACACTGACGGCCGGACCGCGGTCACCCCTCCTGAGCGCCAATCTCAGCCCGGGAACAGGCCTAAAGAGCACCAGCGCCTTCGTCATTCCAGGCGGTCCACCGCCCTCAACCCCGTCCACGAGGTGTTGTTCACCTTCTCCTGGAACTATGATCCTCCACATGCCGGCTGCGTTCCCGTCAGGGCGGATCAGGCCGAACCCTCCGGTCTTTTCCACAGGGACAATCCCCACGGCCCCGGTTAGCCTCCAAAGGTCCTCATCGAGAGACACCACCGCCATTGACATGCCGTACTGCTCCCTGGCCTCGATGCCGTGCAAAGCGAGGGCTATATCCTGTATCGTCCGCCCGTTGATCCGCCACAGCCGTGCCTCTCTGCCCAGGTAGTCGGATCCGGTCAGGATGAAGTAACGGGAAAGCAGATCAGGAATCGCTCCCACGGCCGCAGGTCTTTCGGTGACAACGCCATTGGAAACTTCAGGTCCAAAAACACGGGTCAGATGCCCAAGACCGGATGGAAAGGAAACCATTGCGATTGCGGCTGCCGCCACGACGACCGCCGCGGTCTGCCGACCTCTGACCGAGACGGTTTTTCTCCCCGCCACCTCCCGGCCGGCCTTGACAACCATGCTCGAATTCACCCGGGCCGTATTCCTGGAAAAAGCACCCAGCAGAGCACGGTCGGCAATAAGATTGATGGTCCTTGGGTAGCCTCCGCTAAGGCGGTTAAGGGCTTTGCGTGCCTTTGGGGTAAAATGCACGACGTGGTGCCCACCTGAGGCTACCGCAAGGCGTCTGCCGATGTAGGATGCGGTCTCCTCCGGGTCGAGGGGTCCGAGATGTGCCCAGACAGCAACCCGTTGTCTTAACTGCCGCAGTTCCATCGTGGACAGGGTTTCCACCAGTTCGGGCTGACCGATGAGGACGATCTGCAGGAGTTTTTCCCTGTCCGTCTCGAGGTTGCTCAAGAGCCGCAGCTCCTCGAGAAGGTCCCCCGACAACTCCTGGGACTCGTCCACAAGGAGTACGGCCCCCCTTCCATCAAGCGCGACCGTAAGAAGGAACCGGTTGAGATGCGCGATGAGTTCGCCCTTCGTTGCGCCGGCCGGCAGGTCCCTTACTCCGAAATCCCGGACGACCGTTCCGATGAGTTCGTCGGCCGTCAAACGGGGATTGAGGATCAGGGCTGTCTCATATTCCGGACCGAGGGCGCCAAGAAGTGCCCGGCAGACAGTGGTTTTGCCGGTGCCCACCTCTCCCGTCAGGACCATGAAGCCCTTCCTCTGCTCCACGCCATAGAGGAGTTCCGCCAGGGCCCGCTCGTGCTGCTTTCCCCGGTAGAAAAATCTGGGGTCCGGCGTGAGCCTGAAAGGCTCTTCCTTCAGGCCGAATCTCTTCAGATACATCTTCTCACCCCCTGTAAACTTCCGAAATTCTCCGCCCTCATTGAATGGACTCCCTCCACCGGATAATCGTTATGGGAGCCACCCCGCCTGAAACCGTAACCGGATCGGTTACCGGCCTCGTACCGGGAGTGGAGAAACCGTCATCCAGAAAAAGTACAGGGAAGTAGCTCCCTGAAAGAAAAGCGGAATCCACATTCCGGGCAAGAAAGGTCAGTGTCGCCGTCGCACCCGGTGCGATGAAAGTCGGGTTTGAGTTATCCAGGAGCGCGGTAAAAGTACTTGTGCCGCCGGCACCTGTGTCCGAGAAGCTGAAGCTTGTGGACGAGGCCAGGCCGGGAACCGTCGTCGTACCCGTATTTATAACATCCAGAACGAATACAACGGAAGCATCACCGGGTGAGACTGACGTCGGGCCCATCGTCCCGGGGAGGTAATCCAGGAGCAGGCCGGTGTAAGGATCGAAGGTGAGGACAATGTTGGCAGTGGCGCCAAGGTACTGGGCCGTAACTGTGGCCGTGACCGACGAGGAGCTCAGCGGCCCGGTGAGGCTGTTTAACGCCTGTCCCGATGCATCCGTAACGGGGGCACCGGACGCAAGACTCCCGGCGGTGGTCGTGAAGAGGATCGGGGCGCCGGCCACGGGACCACTTGGCCCGTTCACCGTGGCGACAATGGCATAGGACTGGGTCCCGTCGGCAATCAGACTTGGCGGTGCAAGGGGGGTGGATGAAAGCGTAATCGAGTATGGATTCACGGTGACCGATGTTTCCACGGCCCCTGTGGAGGGCGAGAACGGCCATGTCCGGGTATCCCACATGGAAACCAGGAAGTTAAATTTGGCAGGGTTTGAAACGGTGGGGATTGATGAGAAGGTCAGTGTAAACGACCCGCTTCCTCCAACGGGGATGGTACTGCCCCAGGTGAAGAACAGGGCCGTAACAGGGTTGCCGAAAGTGTTGGCGCTCCACCCCGGCGGTCCGGACGCGGTCTGGAGATTCCATCCCGCCGGAGTATCGATAGTCACTTCCCGGAGGGGATATGATCCGTTATTGAAGACCGTAAAGACCAGGGACAGGTTAACCGCACCGGAGGCGACAATGTCCGGTGAAACCACTGCGGAGTAAGCGGAGATTACACCCCAGGGGCTGACGGCCGGATCGGGGATCGATGTCAGCGTACTCGAGGTTGCCCGGCCTGATAATCGGTAGGTATCGCCCACGTTTCCGGTTGCTGTGTATACCCATCGTATCTCCTGGTTGGTCCCGGGTGCCATGGCCCCGATGAGAGACGGCGTCGGACCGGAAACTATGGCCAGGCCGGCAGTGCCCGAGGTGGTGACGGACGGTACAACCGACGCGATGTAATCAGTCCCGTTGTTTGTCAGCGTCATGGTGGCCGTGACCTGTTGCCCGTCTGCGACCTTTAACGGGACAAGGGCCATGATGGCGGTAAAATCGCCGATAATAACCGTATTGGATCGCCCGGTCGGGGAAGTGGCCATCCCGGTGGTCCCGTCCGCGGCGGATCCTGAAAAAACCACCGTTCCGGACAGCCCGGAGGTATAATTATAGGAAAACACCTGAAGGTTGCCCGGGGCCAGGTCCGAATTCGGGGGAACGGGGCCGGTGCTGTAAATGGCCGATCCGCTTCCGGACAACGACAGAGACCCGGGCGAAACCTGCATCTGGGTGACGGTGGTCCGGTTGGTGACCGCTGCTGAAACCCCAATATTCTGCCCTGTACCCAGGGCGGAAGGGGCTGCGAAGAGCTGGATCTTGAGGCCATACCTTTTCCAGGTAGGCGGTGTTCCCGTAAACCGTTCCGCCCTTCTTGAGCTGCTCGTCCGGACATCCACACGATCGAAGGCATCCGTCATATCGTTGACGTCCGCGGGGAACGGGCCGTCATTCGCCCCGGTCACGACAAGGTTGAACACGACACTCCCGTTGGGGGGTATTCCCCCGGAGATCGCCTCGTAGATAATGTAGCTCTGGCCGGCTCCCGCATTCCAGATCCTCCTGACATTCCAGCCGACTGGCGCGGTATTGGAATTACTCACATAATAGATGGTCGGGTCTACATCAATCCTGATCCACCCGATTGAGGCCCCGCCCCCGCCTGATGTATTTGTAATGCTCAGCGCCAGGGAGGCGGTACTGTCACCCATCACCACCATCGGGTCCTGCAGCAGCGACATGGAATAGGTCCCCGCCACAGCAGTGCCCGACAAAAGCAGCAAAGACAGGGCAAAACCCATTCCCACGGCGGAAAGGCGCCTCATCGCGACACCGTCACTTCCAGTTCCCTCCGGGTACCGTCCACATCTCCGGTTCCCACCACGAACGCCTGGCTGGACCCCGACCCGGCGACGGTGTCGATCCTGTAGGACATGGTCCCTCCCGCCAGGGGATATGACACCTGGGCTTTGGGCAGAATACCGGGCCAGGCCGGGTTGTCCTGAAGATAGACAATGCCGGCCTGTACACCGGATTCGGCCAGGTACAGGGCCTGAGTCCTCGATTCCAGGTTCTCGGCGATAGCGGCCTCGGAACCCATTAGCCGGATAAACACCGAACCGAGTACGAGAAGTGTGAGGATCACCGCCATAACGACCACAAGAATCGTACCTCCCTCCCGATCAAAAGCCCTTTTCCAAGGAGGATCAGCCATTCGACAACCTCGCCAAAAGTCCATCAATCATTTCGAGGTCCCACGCTGGTCACCATCGTTACGGCGCCCTTCCCCTTGGCACCCTCCACCGGGTGGGTGACGGCCAGAGTGACCGCGATGAGGCTGCTGTTTCCGTAGATGTCATCGAAAACCACACCGGTTACGTCCTTGAGCACCCTGTCCCCCGCCGCCGGCAGACCATTTTCCTGACGCATGAGATCTGAACCATTGAGAAAATAACGGACCGTGGTTTCGTAGGCGCCGTCGTTGTTCGTATCAAGCGGGTAAGAGATGGACGTGTTCCCCGCGCCTATTGTGATATCACCCGCCCTGCTGCGTGAGACCCTTATCTCCCTGGAAATCCTCTCCAGGGCCAGCCGTGTCTCCTGGTCCGTTCGGGACTGGGCCGTCCCGGCCTCCCAGACGTCGAGCCCGGAGGTCAGGAGGACGACGAACACCACCGACACGCCCGCCATGATGGCCAGGGCCAGGAGCAGCTCTACGAGGGTCAGGCCTCCCTGGCTTCCGTCCGGCGCCGGCGACCTTGCGAAAATCATCAGAAATTTCCCCTCACAGCAGTAAGACTGACGTTTCCATCGGGCCAGTTCACCGTTACGTTAATCAGCTTGAAGTCGGTGCCGGCTCCCTTCCCGAGGGCGGTCTCGAAGTCCGGGGCCGCCTGGTCCGACGCCACATAGTCCACCCGGGTCTGGGACCAGAATCCGGCAAACCCTGTCAGGGTCGTCCCCACGGCATCGTGCATGGGGTTATCCGTAAGCCCGTCGTAATCGTCTATATCGTCCCAGGTGGACCTGTCTCCGGCCGCCTCCCCCGCATCAAGGCCGATGGCGCTGGGAACGTTTGTGTGCCCCGGAGGGGTCGCCGCCTCGTCCCACTTGTGGGTTACAATCTCCTCCATCAGCCCCTGAGCGAGAAACAGCGCCCGTGTCTGTTCCCTGGCCCACTGGGGTTGTCTGAGCCCCCCCGCAAAAAGGCTTGCCAGCACCGGGATAGCCACCGCCAGAATTGCCAGAGACAGGACCATCTCCACGAGAGTAAAGCCTGCGCTCCTACCAGCTTTCATAGTCCTCCGTCCCGGGCCTGATGTGGCCCGTAAGGCGCTCGTACACGAAGCGATTACCCCAGGGATCAATGGGGTACCCATCCCCGTCCGCCGCGACAGCCAGGACAGGGCCGGGCTTCAACAGTTTGCTGGCCGGCTCTTCTGGAAGGTCCGCCGCGCCCAGTGGGAAAATGCTCAAAGAATCCTGCACCAATTCCCTGGTATCCCGGGGCCAGCGGCCCCGGACGACCTTAAACAGTTTTGCCTGCATCCTCAAGGCCCTGAGCTGCGCTCTCAATATGCCCTCATCCGCCCTGTGAACCTGGCCGCTGTAGACACTCAGCATGAGGGCGAAGATGATCATGAGGACTCCGACGCTCACGACGGTCTCAGTCGCAGAAGCTCCCACATCATCACGACGCGGACCTGTCACCGGTTTATCTCCACCATCCCGGTCCCCGGCGTTATCGTCACCTCGCCCGTCCGCCCGGCCTTTCCACTGGAGATGATGATGTGGTCCAGGCCTCCCGCCCCGGTGCCAACAAGAGGGGTCCCGGTCCCGGCCCCTTCGTAGGGGGCGCCCATGGAATCGAAGCTGAGGATACCGGCGGTGATATCCGCCACGGACTGAACGGCGGTTGAGCTGGGGAGGGAAGGGGGCGCTTCGGTGCCTGAGACGGCGATCCAGGCGGACGTTGCCGTATCCCACTTCTGCAGTGTGTAGGAAGGGGATCCGGCGGTAAACTGGATACTGTAGCGGGTCCGTTCGCTTACGGCAAGGTCCTGGGCCATGCGGACGTCGCCGGCAACCTGCTCCACAGCCGCTCTCAGCTGAGTGACGGAAGAGGAGGAGAAGAAGGTAAAAACGGCTATCAGGGCTATGGCAAGGAGAAGCCCCAGAGTAACGAGCACCTCCACCAGAGTGAATCCTTTCAATGTGCAGAACCTCAGCCTTGGTTCCCCGGCCCCCAGGGCATAGGGGCCGAGGAAAATCAAACTGCCTAAGGGGTAATAGTAATCGCCCCTGTCGTTGCGGCTACAGTAACCGAATACACGGTACCGGCAACCGAGCTCACAGGTATCGACTCGATGTACGGTCCGTGAACATAGACGGTACTGTCATAGGCCGCTAAGTTGACCGTCCCGCCAGTGGTATTCAGTTCGCCGGCATCAGATACAGCCACAAGCCCTCCATCAAGAACCATGAGACGGGTAGCCGCCTTCAACGCTTCTTTGTTGGCGGCATCAACTGCGACATTGGATGCGTCCGACACCTTCATGTAGTTGGGGACCACGATGGCCGCCAGTCCGGTGATAATAAGGATCACCAGCAGCAGCTCTATCAGTGTAAAACCTTTTTCTCCTCGATTTTTCATCTTTCATCCTCCTGTTTTTTCGGTTCCAGGGGCTGGTACATCACCCCCTCGTTTACCCTTTGGCCCTGTACTATTATGGATCTGCACGGGTGGACATGCGCAATTCCGGGGCCAGAGGCGGTTTCTCAAGTATCTGATAAATCAATCATTTTTTGCAGGCCATCCCCTCCTTTCCTTCCGGTATACAATTATTTCACTTTCAGATGTCGAAAATGGTCACCTCAGTGCATGTATTTAACCAGATTAAACAGCGGCAGCAGCGTGGCTCCCGCAACGAAGGCCACCACCGCGGCCATGATGATGATCATGAACGGCTCGAGCAGGGTTGTGAGACGCTTGATAGTCATTTCCACTTCGAGATCGTAGTATCCGGCCAGTCTGAAAAGCATCTGTCCGAGGCGCCCCGTTTCCTCGCCCACAGCGATCATACGGTGGAGAAGAGGGGGGAAGACGTGCTGCATTTCCAGGACAGGGGCGATGCTCTCCCCCTCCCTGACGCTGTCCCGGGTAGCCCGCAGCGCTTTTTCCAGACGGACGCTTTTCAAGGTCCTCTCGCAGACCTCGAAGGAGAAAAGGATATCCACTCCGCTCTCAATGAGAGTGCCCATATTCCGGGAAAAGCGGGCCGAGAGGTTCTTCAACCTCAAGGGCCCGAAAACAGGCAGGCGAAACAGAAACCCGTCCCAGGCCCAGCGACCCCCGTCTGTCCTCAGGAACAGCCGGAATATTACACCGGCCAGAATGATAATGCCTAGAATAAGCCACCCCTGGTGTCTTACCACCGAACTGGCAGACATCAGCATCCTCGTCGGCAGGGGCAAAGGCGCATTCATCTTGGCGAAGATCGCCGCGAAGCGGGGCATCACGACCACAAGGCTGAAGATCACCACCCCCAGGGCCAGGACGGAAAGGACGACGGGGTAAGCCATGGCGTTTTTTACCCGCGACCGGATCTCGGCAGACCTTTCCCCATACTCAGCCAGTCTCTCGAGCACCTCCGAAAGGTTGCCGCTGGTCTCTCCCACACGGATCATGTTAATGGCGACCTCGTCGAATACACCGGGATGCGCGGCAATGGCGTCCGACAGGGTTTCCCCACCCTCCACCGCCATCCGGACTGATTCGATGACCTGCCTGAAACGGCGGTTCCCTGCCCCTTCCGCAAGGGTGTTGAGGCTGTAGATGATGGACAGGCCGGCGTCATTCATCGTTGCCATCTGCCGATAGAAGATCACCACCTCGGCTACGGGGACCTTCACCCTGCGCTGCTTAAAAATTCCCCGGCGCACCCGCACCCGCGAGATATCCACGGGATGATAGCCCATGTCGCTGATCCTCGCCGCCACGGCCGACTCGGATGAGGACTCCAGCGTCCCCTGGACGAGTTTCCCCTCATCGTCCCTTGCACGATACATAAAATTGGGCAAGCTCTCAGTCCTTTCTATGAAATTGTTGCGTCATCACAGCTCAACGTCCTGGGTGACGCGGAAGACCTCCTCCAGGCTGGTTTCCCCCCTGGCGGCCTTGGCGACACCCTCCTCCCTCATGCTGGTGAACCCCTCCTTCCTCAACACGGCCAAAAGGGTCTCCTGGGAGATCTCACGGGAGACGAGTTCCCTGATCGGCCGGTTGACTCTTATTATCTCCGCGATCACCGTCCTTCCACGGTAGCCCGTCCCCCTGCACTCATCGCATCCCCGGCCCTGGAAAAATGTGTCTCCCACCCACTCCCCCCAAAGGAGGGAGCGGACGTCCTGGGAAAGCGATACCTCCGCCTTGCAGCTCGGGCAGATCCTCCGCACCAGACGCTGCCCGAGGAGCCCCAGGACTGAGGATCGAATCAGGTAGGGCTCTACCCCGAGTTCGAGCAGCCGCGGCATTGCACTGGCCGCGTCGTTGGTGTGGAGAGTGGAAAAGACGAGGTGCCCGGTCAAAGCTGCGTGTATGGCGATATTCGCCGTCTCGGCATCACGGATTTCCCCCACCATGACTACGTCGGGATCCTGTCTGAGAACGTTTCGCAGCACTGAGGAAAACCCCAACCCGATATTGGGGGCAACCTGCACCTGGTTGAGCCCCGCAATCTCATACTCCACGGGGTCCTCCACTGTGACGATGTTCCGTCCGATGACGTTTATCTCGCTGAGGACCGCATAGAGGGTGGTCGTCTTTCCGCTGCCGGTGGGACCAGTCAGGAGGATGATGCCGTAGGGCCTGTGGATGAGTTCCCTGATGACGACCTGCTGTTCCTCCCCGAACCCCAGCTCCGTAAGACCGAGGACGTCCTCAGCCCGATCCAGAATCCGCAGGACAACTTTTTCCCCGTAGACGGTGGGGAGGGTCGAAGCCCTCACATCGACATCATGCGTCCCCTCGGTCCACCTGAAGCGTCCATCCTGCGGAACACGTTTCTCGGCAATATCCATACCGGAAACGATCTTGATGCGGGAGGTCAGGGCCAGTTTCAGGTGGGACGGCACTTTGGCTGCCTCTTCCAGAATACCGTCGACCCTGATCCTGATCCTGATCTCCTTTTCCTGGGGTTCGATGTGAATGTCGCTTGCTCGTTGACCGATGGCCTGGCCGAGGAGCGCATTAAGCAGGCGGACAACCGGTGTCTCCCCGGCAAGCCTCATCAGCCGATCCGTCGATTCTTCCCCCGTCCCAAAGGCAACCGAATCAGCTATGGCATCGGCAAGAACAGATCCCGAGAGAGGTCCCCGGCCATAAAGGTCACCAATCCACTCGCTGATCTCCGACTCGGCGGCTATCATCTTCTTCAAGGACCGCCCGGTAACGCTCCGCAGCGCATCTGTGGCGAAAACGTTAAGGGGATCCGCCATGACCACCACCAGGGTATTCCCATCCAGCCTGTAGGGAAGGATGTTGTACCTCCTCGCCAGCGCCTCGGGAAGCAGGTCGACCAGGTCCCCGTCGGGCGGGAATTCCTTAAGATTGACCATCTCGACACTGAGCTGGCTGGAAAGAGCGCGGGTGAGATCGGCCTCCGAGATGAGGCCGCGGTCCACGAGGACCTTCCCGACTCGGACCCCGTTGCGGACGGATTCGGAAAGCGCATCTGTGAGCTGCTCCTGGCTGACAAAACCGGCATCCACCAGGACCTCACCGATCCTCTTCCTGCCTTTACCGGCCATCTATGATCTCCCCTCTCCCGGATCGGGCTGCTACGGAAAGGCTTAAGAGCATCTCTTTTACACCCGCCGCCAAATCCACCCATCCAGGATCTTTGGCATTGATTTTCCCATCCAACTCGTCACGCGCGGATCGGATCTCCTCTGCCATTTCCATCAAAACGATCTCCTTTCTTCTGAGAACAGAAATAAGGCCTCCGATGGATTCGGCGAGAGGAACCATCTGATCCCTGGTTCTGAAATGCACCGACTCCGGCAGTTCGCCCCTCATGGCCAACCCCAGGACCATCTCCAGCCGGTAAAGGGGGCCGGCAACCTTGTGTGTGGCGAACAGGGCTATGGCTAGAATGAATATTGAGATGACGATTCCGTAAAGGGTGACCGCGAACCAGACCACGGGACCTGCACCTTCCCTCAGGGTCTTCATGAGATAGAAAGCCCCTCTGTAGGATTCCCCCAGGTTCCTTGAAAGTGTCCAGTAGAGGATGGAATAGGCAATAAAACACGCGGTGAGGGTCGCTGCTGCAAAACCGATGAGATTTCGCAGAATAAAGACGGAATTGATGAACCTGCTCATGGTACCTCCCTAAAACAGCTTATGGCACGCATCACAAAGTGGAGCCCATCCCAGTTTCGGGTCCCCAGGAATTCGAAGGTAGTAGGTCCGGTAATACAGGGGATCCCCGCCCGGGTTCAGCGGCCTCTCACCAGGGGAGCTTTTGATGGTGGATTTCCAGTCTCCGTGTACCGTGTGGCACGTAACGCACGTCAGGACATATTCCCAACCCCAGCCCACCATAAGAACCTCAGGGACATCCATGTCCGGGAACCTCCTGTTTCGCTTAAGATCAACGTTTACCGGATGGGATCTGCCTATTTTCTCGGGGGGATGACACGAATAACACTGGTCGATAATGGGCTCCGGGAACCCGTCGGGCGCCACCGTCCCGTCATCCCCGAGCTCATGGCACAGATCGCATCTTCGGCTATCGGACAGGGCGGCGTGGGGGTCCTTCAACGTATCGATACCGGACCAGAGGACCGTCCCCGTGAGGGCTATCACCAGGATAGCCGGGACATACCGCCACGTTATCCTAGCCATTCAAATCCTCCCTGATGGAGGAAAGACGCCCAATCAGAACATCCAGCCTGCGAGTCAGATCCGGGGAAAGGCCGCTTTCCCCCTCCCGAATATCCCCTAAAAACTCTGAAATTTCTTCCGCCTCCTGCGAGATTTTTTCCCACCGGCCCTGGTATAACCGGACCAATTCCACAGTCCTTGCCCCAACCTGATTGAACTCCTTTACGGAAATGCTCCTGAACTCCACAGCATCATTCAGGTTTTCCCCCAGGTCACTGCAAAGACTTTCCACCTCCCCGGCCGCCCTTTCTACCCTGGCCGCGAAGATCCGCAGGGAAACGAACAACAGTACCAGACAACCTAGAAACAGAACCATGGTAGATCTGAAAATGAGGGGATAAAGGGCCGGCCATGTATTAACAAGGAGAGAATGACTCTGATACATCAGTTCCAGAAGACGTTTCCGCAAAAAATACCTCAGGACAACAGCATAAACCGCACCTCCAAGGAGGGTACCGACAACAAGGAGAAGCATGTACCTCAGCTGAAACCACTGTTTGATAAAGAAGTTTCTCCTCCGGTTTTTTTCTGCTGCCTTAGGCATGGTTTGTTCCCCTCCCATCCTGAAAGGCCCCCTGACCCGACACGCAAGCCGTAGGCGAATCCCCGAGAAGTTCCGCGCTCCGGACAAGGTTGCGGCCGTCCCTCTTCGCGCGATAAAGGGCGATGTCGGCTGAATGGATCAACCCCTCTGCCGACTTCGCGAACCCGTGGAAACCGGCGACTCCGAGGCTGAGGGTCAGGACGGATGAAGCCATCCTCTCCTCACCGGGAAAACATGTTCGCGCAACCTCATCGCGAATCCGCTCGGCGATTATCATGGCTCCGGGGGTATCCACGTCCGGAAGGACGAGGCAGAACTCCTCCCCTCCGAACCGGCAGGCGATGTCGATGTTTCTAACCGACCGCTTCATAACGGAGGCGATAACCTTCAACGCGTCGTCCCCGGCGAGATGCCCGTTGTGATCGTTGTATTCCTTGAACCGGTCCACGTCCGCCATGATCACCGACAGGGCCCGCCCGTGACGGCGGCACCTCTCCATTTCCCTTCCCAGGTTTTCCATGAGGTGCATCCTGTTCGCCAGGCCGGTAAGGGCGTCGGTGGATGCCTGGGAGGAAACATCCTTCCACCTGTTGATATAGTAGGCCCGCTCTACGGCCAGAAGAGCATGGTCGCTGATGGCCCGAACCCTGTCCATATCTACCCGGGTGAATGGGGCCCCCGAAACCTTGTCCGAAAGGTTGAGAACCCCGGGGGGATGGCTGCCCGGGAACAGTGGAAGGGATATGAACGATCCGGTCCGGTATCTGGTGCGCTTTGGCTTGCCCCTGAGGTCCACCGCGACATCCTCGACGCACATGGGAGTGCCCGTGGCGAGGACCTTCCCCGCAATTCCCTCCCCCGGACAGATCCGATATCCCCTCAGGACCTCCTCGTCGGGTCCGAATGTCTTCCTTACGGCAAGCTTTCCGTCGTCATCACGGAACATGATGGAACCTTTCTCAGCGCCCGTTATGGAGCAGGCCTTCGACAGGAGGATTTCGTAGACATCATCCTCCTCCACAGCTCCCAGCAGTTCCCTGACGAGTGAGAGGAGAAACGCCCTTTCATCCATGAGGGATTCCGCCTGCCTTTCCAGATTAAATACGTGGAATGCCTGGGCCAGGACCCCGGCAAACCCTTTTATCAGCCGAACATCCGCGCTGGACAAGGATGAATTAAGGAGAACCAGGAGCCCGCTCATCCTTTCACCGGCGCCAACCGGAATAAACCACGCGCTGCATACACCCTCCGGGAAACCGGCGTCAAGAAGAGCGACCATGTCCTCAATGAGATACGGTTCAGCAATGTTATGGAAGATCCTGGAGAATCGCTCTCCAACATTACTCCCCACCTCTTCCGGAAGAAGGGTGACATCCCCGGAAGCTGCCAGCAGGAAGAGCCCTTCCCCGAGGGGCCTGGGCACCGCCACGAAGACCGAATCGACCCCGAACAGGATGTTGAGGGCGTTAACGAAAATCCCGCCAACGTCCTTCCTGGGAAGTTCTGCCCGAAGCCCCTCCAGAAAGCCGAACAGAGCTTCAATCTGCCTTATCCTCCTGTCGGCCGCGCTCTTGAGCCGCAGCGTGCCCGCAAACACCTGAAGGCTTTTCTTTACCCCCCCCAGCAAAGCCGAAAGCTCCGAAACGGGCCGGAAAGAATTTTTCGCGGTCATAGCTGCTGCCGCACAGGCATCGGAACGATCCATCCCGGCCCCGACCAGCACGGAGACCTCCGGTACAAACCCATCCCGCGGCAGAACGCCGCCGCCCCGGAGGTAGCCCATGAGTTCCTTCCTGTAGATGATGGGCATCACAAATACGGTTAATCCGAGAGGACAACGGTTTATCCGGATGACGTCATCCGGATAAAAACCGGACTTCGGTTTTTTGCAGACATCCACGCAGGGTTTCCGATCGGCCGCGCACATCCAGCCGCACAACCCCCTGAGGCCCTCTACCCTCCCCACTGGTTTCCCGTCGGGACCCGCGAGGAGAAGGTGGATGCCCAGTGATTCGGTAAACACCCTGAGATAGGCAGCAGCGCCGCCTCCCCGAACGATCGGTGTCTTCCCCACGGTGTCCACCCTAATGCTCCAGCCCGCCCGACACCTCCTCGGCCTCGATTATCCTGACCAGACTGTCCACGACGGCGGGATCGAACTGGGTCCCGGAGGATCGTTTCAACTCGGTCATGGCATCACCCAGGCTGAGCGCTTCCCTGTAGGGACGGGAATGCACCATGGCATCAAAGGCATCGGCCACAGAAAGAATTCTGGTCTCCAGCGGAATTTCGTGGGCCTTCAGGCCGAAGGGATAGCCCGAGCCATCGCAGCGCTCGTGATGGGTCTGAATGCAGATCTTGACAGGCTCGAGAAAATCTATGGGATCAAGGATCCTCTGCCCGATAAGGGGATGCTCCTTGATCTGGTCCCACTCCTCTTCCGTCAGCCGGCCTGGCTTGTCGGTGATGGTGCTGCTGATTACGACTTTTCCGATATCGTGAAGAACGCCCGCATACTGGATGATGTCCTTCTGTTCGGTGGACAGGCCAAGATAATCAGCGATCTTGAGACTGTAGTTGGTGACGTTTTCGGAATGATCCTTGGTCCAGCTGTCCTTGGCCTCAACCGCATTCACCAGGGCCTTGATGGTATTGAAATAGTTTTCCCTTATGGCGCCGTACAGCTTGGCGTTCTCAATGGCGATGGCGGCATGATTTCCGAGGATCGTCAGGAGGAAAAGGTCCCTCTCATCAAAGGCTCCCCCTCCCACCCGGTTGGTCACATTGAGCACTCCGGAGATCTTTCCCTTGATCTTGAGGGGGACACAGAGCAGCGAATTACTGTGATAAAGCGTGCTATCCGATGCCTCATGGCGAATTTTATTGACGTCCTTGACCAGGATGGGTTTCCCCTCGTCGACTACCCAACCCGCTATTCCCTCGCCCGGCCTGACCCGCGTGTTCTTGATGACATCATTGCTGAGGCCAAGGGCATGCCTGATCGTAAGGCTTCCCTCGGTGTCTTTGAGCATGAGAGAGACGGTCTCCGCCTTCAGCAGGGATGCCGATTCAAGGATGATCTTCTTTAGCAGGCTCTCGTGCTCAAGTTCCGAACCAATGACCTGGCTTATCCCGTGGATGACCCTGAACTGCTCTATCATGTCCTCGAGGGACTGGTTCTTCTCCTTGATCTCGGAAGCCATCGCCGCGATCTTTCTATTGGCCTCCTTCTTCTCCTCAAGCTGTTTCCGGAGTGCAAGGTTCCTTTCCTGGAGACGGGCCGTTGCCAGGTGGACCTGCTCGCCCAGTTTTTCCTGAAACGATTGCTTGCTTTTCAGGGTGCGGATCCCCGAGAGTGCAAAGGCAGTCTGTCGGGCCACCGCTTCCAGGATCTCAATATCGCCCCCCGAAAAATCCTTGCGGCCCAACCGGTTTACAGCGACCAGCACTCCCAGGATGTCGCCCCTGACCGACAATGGAGCCGTGAGAATGTTCCTCAGATCTACCTCGTCCTGGTTTTCGCAAGCTGATTGATCCGGGTCCATCAGGCCATCGGGTCCATCCAGATTAAGCGGGACGGCCCTTTTTAATGAAAGCTCGGCGGCCCTCCGGAGGATGTGTTGTCGCCCCTTCCCTCCGCTCCCCCACAGTTCCATCTGCGGATGTTCGCCGTTTTCGCCCAGGTCCCGGCTGTCAATGAGCGTCCCGGAGTCCCTGTCGACCAGGTAGAGGCAGCAGCCCTCGCAGTCAAGCGCCCTTCGGATGACCCTCAGGGTAAGATTGAGTATCTTTCTGACGTCAAAAATTGTCGACATGGCCTCGCCAAGACGCTCAAGGATATCGACAGCCTTCTTCTTTCGGTCAAGCGTATCCTTAAGATCCGCATTTTCCTTGATAATTTGGTAGTGCGAGGCAGCCTGACGCACAGCGTGAATAATGGTATCAGACCCGTCGGTGACGCAGAACATACCGTGGGCCCCATGTTTGAGAAAATTCGACATTGTGGGAATGGATCCGCTATCCCCGTAAACCAGAACAGGCGGAGAAAGGTAACGGCTACGGATGGCATCGAAGGAACGCTTGTTCTCTATGCTCGGCGCGGAAAGATCCAGAAGAATGACTTCTACCCGGCTCTCTTGCAACAGCTCAATGAGTTCCGCAACCGTCTGGACAACTTCCATCTGGAAAATGGCATGAGGGAGGACGCTCCGGAGAACCTCGGTCAGTTCCTCGGAACTCTGACGCACGAGCAAGCGCAGGACCGATGGCCTTGGCCTGTTCGCAGGTTTTTTCTTCCTAGTCGTCAAATTTCAGCTCGAGGAACTGCCCTCGCTCCTTCTCCTCCTCTATGATCCGTTCCCGTATCTCCACGATGGTAAGCCTGTCGTCCTTCAGTTCACGAATTCTGCGGAAGCGAGCCAGAATCGTATCAGGATCGTAGAGACCATAGCCCCCACGGGTTCTCCCTTTGAGCGGAAACAGCCCCTGGGTCGTGTAGAAATTGACCTTGGACGGAGAGATTCCAACCAGGCGACAGATATCCTTACGTTTTACAAGTTTCGTCATCGTACCCCTCACCCTCAAGTGTTAAGTGTTAATTCCCGCTTACGGTTAACCCTAGCGGCAATTGCCCTTGTATGTCAAGGGTTTTCCATGCCGTGATGACAAACGGCATCAGGGAATGCGATCAACGTATGGAATTCATGGCGATTCCAGCACCAGGAAGGGCCCCCTGTCTCTGACACCTTTTTCTCTCCCGTTAAAGTTGGCACGGATCGTGATAGTAAAGGGGCATGGGAAGGCCACTTCGTATACTGCAGACCGAATTTCCGTACCACCTGACCTGTCGCACAAACAACAGAACCTTCAGGTTCCATCAACGACAGTTCACAAAACTGTTCTTCAGGGCTGTCGTGCAAAGTACTAAAA
>BDTG01000020.1 GCA_002897695.1 bacterium BMS3Abin14 | reverse complement strand
CTGTCTGGCCGAATCCTTATTCCGCTGAAGAAGAAAGAGCTTCGCTCTTAACAGGTGCAATTGCGGGTAACGTGGATTTTTCTCTTCCAGGATGTCCAGAGCCTTCTTCGCCCTGGCCGGTTTTCTCATCCGGAGCTGGAGGAAGGCCATGTTATAGAGATAGTCTTCGTTAAGGGTAATGGTGAGGGCTCTGTCGAGGTAGCGTTCCGCCTCGGCGTCCTGGCCCAGCTTCATCCTCGCTATCCCCATATTGGCATAGAGATCCCCCCAGAATCCCGGGTCCTCTTCAAAAGCGTTTTTTGCTCCTTTTTCGTATATTCCCAGAGCATGGGGCTGATCCCCGTGGACATCGTAGTAAATACCAAGATTGATATATCCTCTGAGGCTTCCCGGGGACTTCCGGATAACATCCTCCCAGAAAGTTTTGGGAGCGCCCCATGTCACCGCCCTGGTGTAAAGGCCGGTCACGAAAAAGATAAGGACGGAGACGGCGGCAATTCGAACGATCATCCGGACGCGTTTCCCATCGAGGGAAAGAAGTGCCCAAACAACCGGGAGAAAAAGAAAAATGGAGGGAATATAGTTCCGGTGGAGAAAAGCAATCTCAAGAGGGATGACTGTTGACTCGAGAAGATGGTTGACGAAGAACCACAGGACGGCAAGGGAGAACAACGGGTGTTTCCCTCTCCATTTAACCGCCAGGAACACAAGTGAAAGAATGGCGAACCAGGCAAGCATGGTCACCGGAGGGTTAATTATCGACCTTGAAAGGTGATACTTCATGACCAGGGAAAACCTCCCCGGGACGGGGAACAGCAGCAGGCTCAGATAGTGGACCAGAACCCGGCCCTCCGTGAGGATTCTTTCGGCAAACGTGAAGGAACGCCCCGGGGTAGCCAACACACTGTTGGCCAGGCCCTTCAGATCATACCGGAGAACTGTTGCCAATATGGGGGCCGCCAGGAAAAAAACAGCCGGGAAGATCCAGATTCTGCGCCGGGAATGCAGTAGTGCTGTATTCTCCGGAAGAACGAATTCCAGAACCGCGATACCGAGCGGCAGCAGGACGACATTTTCCTTGCAAGCCATACCCAGCAGAAAAGCAACGATAATCCCTGCCCAGCACACCCGGCGGGTGCGTCCCCTGGATTCACGGCCTCTGAGATACAGCAGGGCGGCAGACAGATAGAATGTGGCGGAAAGGATCGTCATCCGTTGGATGACATAGAAGGTTGTATCCGCGAACAACGGGTTGAGCCCCCACAGGAAAGCCCCGAGAGCGGCTCCCTGAGTGACGAGAGTGCCCTTTTTCCCCAGCGACAGGAGAACACCCCGAAGCAGAAAAAAGACCAGCAACAGATTCAGGGAATGCAGGAGCATGTTGATCACACGGCCGGTGGCCGGCGTAAACCCCAGGAGATAGTTTTCAAGAACAAAGGTCAGATTGGGGATCACCCTTTTGCCGCCGGGATAGGGGTTATCCAGGGCAACGTCGTGGACCTTATCCCAGGTGAGCGACCTTTCTGAAAAGTATGGGAGAGACCGGAAATACCCCTCGGAATCGAGGTAGAACGGGCCTTTAAGAGAGGGCCACCCGCTTACCAGGAGTACAACAACAGAAACGATGAGAATCAGTATTGAAATGACTGCTATTTTCTTTCTGTCCTTCATATCAGAGTGGATATCTCATTCCCCTCGCCCCAAGTCAACACGGGAGGTTTCCTGATCTCGTTATTACGGACGCTGTGAGCAAGCCTGGCGCGTCGAACGGCGTCTGTTCTCCCATGCTCCCACGCTCCCCCACGCCCATACCCCGTGTCCCCGCGTCTCAGCGTCTCAGCGTCCGCTTTTCCCCATCCTCGATACCTCGATACCCACCCTTTACTTGCCCCGCTGAACCATGTAATTTGTGCACCCATGGACCTGAGCATCATCATTCCCGCATATAACGAGGAAGCGAACCTGCCCGATCTCATTGCCGGCATCCAGGAAGTGATGTCCGATATGACCGGTAATTACGAGATTCTCGTTGTAAACGATGCCTCCACCGATGACACGGCAAAAGCCGGGGAAAGTGCCGGGGCAAAGGTGGTGTCCCACCCCTACAATATCGGCAACGGCGCCGCGGTGAAGACGGGGATACGGCGGGCCGCCGGGGAAAAGATCGTCCTCATGGACGGTGACGGCCAGCACCGGCCCGAAGTGATACCTCCGCTGCTTAAGGAACTGGACGATTACGATCTCGTCGTCGCCGCCCGGTCAGGCAAAAGCCACGCGGGCGCCCACCGGCTGGCTGCAAACACCATTTACAACTGGATGGCATCCTACGTGACGAAATTCAAAATACTCGACCTGACATCGGGGTTCCGAGCCACAAGGAGAAAGACGGCCAGGCGCTACCTGTATCTCCTTCCCAACACTTTCTCCTACCCCACGACCATGACCATGTCCTACCTGCGATCGGGACTCAGGTTGAAGTATGTGCCCATCGACGCACCACCGAGAGGCAAAGGTTCCAGCAGCAAGATCCGTCTTTTCGCCGACGGAACGCGCTTCTTCCTCATCATCACCAAGATCGCGACCCTGTACTCACCTTTCAGGGTCTTCCTTCCCCTGAGCGGGGCCCTGTTCCTCACAGGGGGGGGGTATTACCTTTACACATTCCTGACATCGCACCGGTTTTCCAACATGTCCATGCTTCTGTTCACATCATCCCTGATCATCTTCATGCTGGGCCTGGTCTCGGAGCAGATCAGCCAACTGCGAATGGACAGGAGTGAGGAAACCGACGCGGAGTGAAGCAGACACGGTGACGCGGGGGGTGGAGCAGACACGGGGACGCGGAGTAAAGCAGACACGGTGACACGGGGACACGGTGACGGTGGATGAAACGTAGCCACGCTATTGCACTTCTGATCATCTTAACCCTTTTTGCGCTGGGTTTTAGAACAGCCTACAACAAGGTCACCAGGACAACCATCCAAGCGGATGCAAGGCAATACGCGTTTTACGCCTACAATCTTTACAAATACGGGGTCTACTCGTCCGAGGAGAACACGACAAATCCAAAACCCGATTCCTTCCGATCACCCGGATACCCGCTTTTCCTGGAGCTGACCATGATGGTCAGCGGAGTCAAGGGATTCTTCGATACAGCCCGCCTGTGGCAGGCTGTTCTGAGCAGCCTCATGGTCCCCCTTGTTTTTCTTTTAGGCGTCCGTTTGGGATCCGGCGACAGAATCGCCCTCGTAGCTTCGGCCCTCACTGCCGCAAGTCCTCACCTTGTAACCTTGTCGAGTTACATTTTGACGGAAACCCTGTTCGGGTTCCTAACCCTTGTGGCTCTTATCCTTTTTGTGGAAACCGCAAGAAGAAACAGCCTTGTCTGGGCGGTGGTTACAGGGATCGTTTCGGGATTCGCCTATCTGACCAACGAGGTTTTTCTGTTCCTGCCCCTTTTATTAATCCTGTGCGCCTTTTTCGTGGAGAAACACCTGTCCGGATGGACCATTGAGAATACCTCTGAACGCAATGTCGTTCGCAGACCTGCCATTTTGGCGGTGTCCATACTGGCCATCTTTCTTGTTTTTCCGGCAGTATGGAACATCCGCAACAGTTCGGACTCGATTTCCGCCGAACGGTCTGGAAGTCAACGCGCTCTCAATACTATGGCTCACGGCAGCTATCCAGGATTTGTTTACAAAGATCCAAGGTACAAATACTTCCCCTACCGGGAAGACCCCCAGATAAAGGAGTACACCAGTTCCGTTGGAAACTTCTTAAGGATATTCCGGGAGCGTGTCGCGAAAAGACCGGTCCGGTACATCCTCTGGTACACCTTCGAGAAACCCTACTATCTCTGGAGCTGGAACATCCTCCAGGGCAAGGGTGATGTCTACATCTACCCGGTCAAACAGAGTCTTTTCACCATGAACAGCCTTGCGAACGCTGATAGAATAGCCATGAAAATAGCCCACCCAGTATTGATGGCCGCCTGCCTTGGTGGAATTTTTCTTTTTGTCTTTCAACTGGGAAGCGGTAAAAAGATATTCACCAGTTCGAAAATTGCAGAGCTCTTCCTTGTCATGCTATACATCACCTTCATTTATACTGTTTTCGCCCCTTGGCCCAGGTATTCGGTACCGTTCCGCCCGATCTTCTACCTGGTTGCATCCTGGTCCATTGCCTCGATGTGGGGGGTTATCAGGAACCGGGCAGACGAAAAACTGGTAAAAGAGGACAACTGATGGGGAACTTGCAATGACGCAGCGAAAACCGACCGTATCTGAAGCATTCCTGCTGTCCGTGGTTATCCCCGTGTACAACGAGATGGAGACCATCGGGGAGGTCATCGGCGCAGTACGACAGACACCGTTTAGAAAGGAGATCATCATCGTCGATGATTATTCCACGGACGGCACTCGAGGCTACCTGGAAGGTCTGAAAGCAGATGACCTGAAGATCCATTACCACGAGCGAAACCAGGGGAAAGGCGCGGCTATTCGCACCGGGTTCGCTGAGGCCGAGGGCGACATCATCCTGATCCAGGATGCAGATCTGGAATACGATCCCGTCGAATATCCGGCCCTGCTGAATCCAATCCTGAGGGGAAAGGCCGACGTGGTCTTCGGTTCCCGTTTGGCGGGTCACGGCCCACACAGGGTCCTCTATTTCTGGCACAGCATCGGCAACCGATTCCTGACTCTTCTGTCCAACATCTTCACTAACATCAACCTTACCGACATGGAGACCTGCTACAAGGTCTTCACCAAGGAAGCTTTGAAGGACATAACGATCCGGCAGAACCGGTTCGGCTTCGAGCCGGAGATCACCGCCAAAATGGCCAGGAAAAAGTTGCGAATTTATGAGGTGCCTATCTCATACTACGGTCGCACCTACGAAGAGGGTAAGAAAATAGGCTGGAAGGATGGTGTCAAGGCCATCTACTGTATTCTGCGATACAACCTTTTCCCGTAAGGAGCATCTCGAAACAACATGGTCGCCCGCAGTCCCGGGACGATCAACGTACTGGGCCTGGTGTCCGAGCAGCCACGGCGAGAGGGCGCTTCGGGGCGTGGGTGCAGACCGAGGGTCAGACGCGGTGACGCGGGGTGCAGCAGACACGGCGACGCGATGACGCGGAGATACTGTTGAATTGAGATGTCAAACTGAATACATTACTATTTCAGCTTGGCTTTATCGCGGATAGTCCAGTCATCGGCATTGTGGATCATGTGAACTAACTGAGTTAAAATCCTGTCATATGACATCCCCAAATCCTTCCTTATCTCTCCCTTTATATATTCACACTTATCAGCGAATTCAAGCCATACCTGCGTTTCGGCCGCTTCGCTTTCCGCATCGCTCAGTTTGGCTATAAAAGCGGCACGGTATCTTCTTTTCCTCCACGCCTCAGCAATGTTGGAACACACTGATCTTGATGATCTGCGGACCTGGTCGGTAAGGGAGTATTTCTCCTCCTTTGGAAAGTCTGAGGTAATCCTGAAGATCTCCATGGCCGCATACATGGCTGCATCGTAAACTCTTAACTCCCTGAAATCTCTAATGTTCATCGACATATTTCACTCCTTTGAATGTCCTTATATTTTCCAAAGAAGCGTGCAAACCGAGTGCCACTCCGCGTCCTCGTGTCCATCTTCCCTCCGTGTCCCCGGGTCTCCGCGTCACTGCGTCTGCTTTCCCTGGGTCCCCGCGTCCGCCTTACTCCGTGTCCTCGTGTCCTCGCGTCACCGTGTCCAGCATTTGCAGCACCCCTCGCAATATACACTTGACAAGGAGCATCGACCTTGCTATATATCGAGTACTTTTATTACTCACTAAACACTCGGGGTGCTGCAAATGCTTTCGGGCGTCATAACATCCAAAACCAAGATAAATATCCTGGTCAAGCTCTTCCTCAACCCGGCCATGAGGGCCTACCTGCGTGAACTGGCCTCCGAATTCAAGGTCTCCACCAATTCCGTGAGGACCGAGCTGAACAACCTGACAAAGAACGGGGTCCTGGTTTCCGAGAGGGAGGGGCGCAACGTCTATTACCGGGCGAATACCGAGCATCCCCTTTTCCCGGAGCTGTCCTCCATGGTGAGGAAGATCACCGGGATCGACAAGCTGGCCCATTCGGTAATCGAACGGTTGGGAAACCTGGAGGCAGTTTACCTTGTAGGTGATTACGCAGAGGGGAAAGATTCCGGAATAATCGACATCGTCCTCATCGGAGATGTGGATAAAGCACAGCTTGAGGATATCACTGGGAAAACAGAGAAATATATTAAAAGAAGGGTCCGGTCTCTTGTCCTTTCCCCAACTGAGTTTAAAAATCTTTCAACTGACGGAACATTCCGAAAAATATTGCCGATCTGGCAGGGTACTGATTCAAATGAAACCTGAAATTACCGACCCACCGGAAAACCGCTTCGGCGGTGCAAATACTGCCCAACCAGTACCCTTCCTAAAGGTTCTGAACCTGATCTTCATCCTCATCCTGTGCATCTTCGCCGGTATTTTCGTTTTCAGGAACAGAACCGAAATATGGTCGCTTTTTGAAAACGCGAACATAGGTTTGCTGCTGCTTGCCCTCCTGCTGCACTTCGTCTTCGTTCTTTTTCAGGGTGTGCTCGGGGTGTCGGTATTGCGAAGCACCGGTGCCTCCGTTTCCTATTCACAGGGGCTTCCGGTCTTCTGCCTTTCACTGTTCGGCAAATATATCCCCGGCAAGGTCTGGGTGGTTACATCGAGAACGGTTTTCTTTGCCAGGAGAAACATCAGAACCACCCAGGTTGTTGCAGCCGCCGTCCAGGAACACATCTTCGTCATCCTGTCCGGTCTCATCATGGCCCTCGTTTTTTACCCTGCCTTGTTCGGAAAAACCGCCTTGGCCGCCTCAGCCGGGTTCCTTGTCCTGGGAGCTATAGTTCTCGTCCCGCCAAGGAAGATTCACCGTTTGATCGATCGAGTTCTCGCCCTGTTTAGAAAGGAACCCCTGGAGAGGTGGGCATCCCGGGGTGACGTCCTGCGCTACATGTTTCTTTACAGCGCCAATTGGTTTATCCTCGGATTTGCCCTGGTTCTCCTTGCGAGGAGTATGTTCCCGCCCATCCCGCTGAACATATTTCTTCCATGGACAGGACTGTATGCTCTGGCTGTATCAGCGGGTTTTCTGGCTATCTTCGCCCCCGGTGGGATTGGGGTCCGGGAAGGGATATTTTTCCTCGGATTTTCAACCCAACTCTCCACTTTGGATGCCGGCACGCTCACCATAATGACGAGGGTGACAGTAACCCTGGCAGAGCTAATGGTACTGGTTGCGACGATGGTTTTCGCAAGTTTCTCCCGGGAAATTCATGTGCAAAAACCCCTCTCAGACGGCCCTGTTCCCGAAAATTGTAAAGGATTGGGACATGAATGATGAGTTCGACGCCAAAGCGTATTGGGAAAAACGGCTCATGGGAAAATACGATCTAAGCGGGGTAGGGTGGGAGAGCCTCGGCCGCCCGTATAACCGGTGGATCTACTGGGCAAAGAAGAAAATTTTTCGCCGGCTGGCTGGTCCTTTATGTGACTCTTCTTCTGAACTCAGTGTCCTCGATATCGGATCCGGTACAGGATTTTACATTGAACGGTGGAAGGAGCTGGGAGTACCAGCAATTTCCGGTTGCGACATCACCGCAATAGCTGTAGAAAAATTGCGGGAAAGATTCCCTGAAATACAATTTGAGCAGTTGGACATTGCCGGCGACATTGCGAAATGCGGGATTGCATCCACCAAGTATGACATCGTTTCATCCTTCGACGTGCTTTACCACATTGTCGATGATGACTCATTTGAACGGGCTGTTTCAAATATCTCGAATCTCATGAAACCTGAGGGCCTGTTCTTTCTCACTGACTATTTTTTCCGTTTTCGGGGGTTCCGTTCGGAGCATGTCGTTGGTCGCACATTGAAGGACTATAAGGCCGTAATAGAGAAAAATGGTTTCGAAATCCTGGAAAGGAGACCGGCTTCCATACTTTGTTTCCCCCCTTCTGACGTAAAAAGCCGATTATCCCCCACCCTTTGGTACATAGCAACGTTCCCCATGAGAATTGTTCCAGCGCTGGGTTACATTTATGGATTGCTCTTTGCTCCGGTGGATGTTTTGCTGACAAAAATACTCAAGGAAGGTCCGGGGCTTGAATTCATGGTCTGTAAGAAGAGGGCATAACACATTGAGATCGCAAACGAAGGTAAATTCCCGGGAGTTTTATGAGGGTTTTCATAAAAACCAGCGGTTTCCATGGATATCCAGAATTATGCAGTCAGAAAGACTGGATGTTATCCTCGGTCTCATCAGTAAACACGCGAAAAACAGCGAGACAGGAAATGTGTTGCTCGTCGGTTGCGGAAGCGGCGATGACATGTCCCTGGACCCCTCCGCTTTCGGCATCGACCTTTCCCTGCAATCCCTGCGGAACACTAAAACACGATTTAACTCCTCACGTGTCGCTCAGGGAGACGCCCAGGCCCTACCGTTCGCAGGAAACACCCTGGATCTGGTAATCTGCAGCGAAGTCATCGAGCATCTTCCGAACAGGGACCTTTTTTTCTCGGAGGCATATCGTATCTTGAGATATGACGGCGTCCTGATCTTAACAACTCCCAACTGGAAAAGCTGGTATGGGTTAGCTCGATGGACTGCGGAAAAAATATCCGGCCATCCTGTCACGGCCGCGGGTCAGCCAATCGACCGCTGGAGCACGCTTGAAGGCCTACAGGACGAATTGGTGCCGGAATTTAATCTGCTGGAGGCAAAAGGGATATGGTATTATCCACCAATGGGAAGAGGATATTCGGTCTTACCTTTTCCGTTTTCTGCGATCTGGTTCTATCTTTTTCTCCCTATTGAAAAAACATTCCGGAACATTTTCCCAGGTTGGGGACATATGATCGCGGTGGTAGTAAAAAAACACACTGTGGATAAATCTTATCCAAATTAATTATGAATTCACATCCCCTCTTGACAGTTTTCACCGGCACCAAGGCAATGTTCATCAAGCTCGTGCCCCTGGTGCTTGAGTTTGAGAAGCGTGGTTGGCCCTACAGAATCATCGACACCGGCCAGCACGCAAAGCTTGTGGCCCACATTATCGAGCAGTTCGGGCTGCGAAAGCCCGGCCTTTCGCTGACCCCCGAACAGGAGGGTGTCTCAACGTTGGGAGGGGGGCTCCGGTGGATGCTCCGTCTCCTTTCCTTCGTTTTTCGCTCCCGTTCCCGCCTGCAGGCAGAGCTCTTTCAGGGGAAGAGCGGCATCTGCTTTGTCCATGGCGACACGATGTCAACCCTTCTGTCCTGTCTTATCGCAAAACGTGCAGGCCAGAAGGTGGCCCACGTAGAGGCCGGATTGCGGAGCCGCAACTACCTGCACCCCTTCCCGGAGGAGATTGTGCGCGTCCTGGTCATGCGCATGGCCGACTACCTTTTCGCCCCCTCGAAAACCGCTTTTGAAAACCTTGAAAAGATGGGTCTGAGAAACAAATCGTATCTTCTCTCCGGCAATACGAACATCGACACGATGCGCCTTTCACTGGCACGGCCCGCACCCACCCTGCCGGAACTCCCTGAAAAGTACGCCCTTGCGACAATTCACCGGGTGGAAACCCTCTACAGCCGAAAGCGGCTTCGTTTAGTGGTCGACACTCTTGTTAATGCCCAAAAAACAATGCCGGTTGTCTTCATCCAGCACCCTCCTACCGTAAAGCGGCTCAAAGCCTACCGTCTCGATACTGTCCTTGACAACGCCGGTATTTTACCTCTTTCCCTTCTGAATCACTCCGGTTTTGTGAACCTGTTGAAAAACGCCGAATTTGTTATAACCGATGGTGGGAGCATTCAGGAGGAAACTTTTTACCTGGGGGTCCCGTGCCTGCTTCTTCGCAGGAATACCGAGAGGGAAGAGGGGTTAGGGGAGAATGTTCTCCTGTCAAAACTGGATGGGAACATTATTCAGAAATTTCTTGACGCCCCGGAGGTCTACAGACGGGTGGACAGTTCTGAAACCGCAATTAACCCCAGCGAGGAGATCGCTGACATCATCGGGAAATTCTGCATCCCACCATCGACTATTAACTGAAGAGTCAAATCGGTGAGATATTCTTCGGTGGGTGATTATGGTTAAAAAACCTTGGTTAAAATGGCGGGATTTCATATATAATATCGGCGTTTTGGTCATGGGTTTCAATGGGTTAATGAAAGCCTGAGGACGGAAAGGCAACTATGACGCTTTTTTCAAAACTGGATGAAATGCCCCGCAACCGCAGGATTCCGGTGGCTCTCACTCTCCTGACCGCCGCCATCCTCCTTTTCTACTCCAACTCCTTCACGGCCGACTGGCACTACGACGATTTCCATCATATCAAGGAAAACATCAATATCCGGAAAATCTCCAACATCCCGGTTTTCTTCCGGGATCCGTCGACCTTCAGCCGGAACCCGCAGACAGCCATGTACCGCCCGCTCCTGATGACAACCCACGCCATCAACTACCAGATGGGCCTTCTGACTTCCCGCAACGGGTACAATGTGGTCTGGTACCACGTCACGAACTTCCTGTTCCATATTCTGGCATCCTTCGCCGTGTTCTTCATCGCCTTGTTTTTATTCCGAAAGAGAATCCCCCTGCCTGGGATCGACCCTATCCTGGCCGCTACCTTTGCCGCGCTCCTTTTCGGCCTGCATACCATAAACACGGAGACTGTAGTTTATGTATCATCCCGCTCCTCAGGGATGTCGGCAATGTTCGCCTTCTGGGCCTTCTATCTCTACCTTAAGGGCACCGATGGAAGGACGAAAGCTGTGCCGCTCATTATTTCCGGGGCCTTATACGCCTGCGGGCTCCTGTCCAAAGAGATAGCCATCACCCTTCCGGCCATGCTCATTTATTACGAGGTTCTTCTCAACAGCAGGTGGATGGAGGGAAGGAGCAAAACAACCGTCCTGAAAACACTTACCACACGCATGATTGCTTATGGTCTGCCGGCAGCCGGTTTTCTTTTTGTCCGAAACATCTTCAACAAGGAAAATCTTCTTGACATCCTGACCGCCAAGGGGGGTACGGCTGCCGCCCCCAACCTCTCAGCCCAACTCGCCACCCAGTCCCGGGTCTGGATCTACTACATCCGGGAGTGGCTCTGGCCGACTTCTCTTTCCATCGACAAGCCCTTTTCGGTCAGCCGGCATTTTTCCGATCCCAGGGTCATCGTCTCCCTGATCATCCTGGCGGCTATCCTCGCCGCCGTGATCGCAGCGAGGAAGAAACATCCCATCGTCACCTTCGGGACCCTCTGGTTCTTCACGGCCCTGCTCCCCCCCTCCGTGTTCCGCCTCAACGTGGTGCTGAACGACCACAGGCTCTACTTGCCG